>JAYSCC010000280.1:0-4843 GCA_041915065.1 Zavarzinia sp. | reverse complement strand
GCGCCTTGTAACGCTCGTTCAATTCGGTGAAACGCGCCAGTTCGTCGGGCGTCAGCCGGTCGAGCCCGGCGCCCGCCTGCTCCGCCGTCGATTCCGGCGTCAGGCCCTTGGCCAGCGCCAACTTGCCGGCGAGATCGGGATGCGCGTTGAGGAGCGCCAGCTTGGCCGCAGAGGGGGCGGGATCGAGGGCCCGGCAGAGGGCGGCATGCAGGCCCTCCGCCGTCTCGACTGTCGCACCGGCATCGAAGGCGGCTTCTGCGATCCAGGGCGAATGCTCGAAGACGCCGCCGAAGCGGGCCACGAAGTCGTCGCGGGTCATCACGCCCCCTTCAGCGGGTGCTTGGCCTGCCAGTGGCGGGCGATGTCGATGCGGCGGGCGAACCAGACGCCCTCGTGCCCCTTGGCATAGTCGATAAAGCGCTTGACCGCGGCGAAGCGCCCGGGCCGCCCGGCCAGGCGGCAATGCAGGCCGACCGACATCATGCGCGGCGTATGCGCACCTTCGGCATAGAGCGTGTCGAAGCTGTCCTTCAGGTAGGTATAGAACTGGTGGCCGTCGCCGAAGCCCTGGGCGTTGATGAAGCGCATGTCGTTGGCATCGAGCGTATAGGGCACGATCAGCAGGGGCTTGCCGTCGACATTCTGCCAATAGGGCAGATCGTCGTCATAGGCATCGGCATCCCAGACGAAGCCGCCTTCTTCGGCGACCAGGCGGCGCGTGTTGGGGCCGGTCCGACCAGTGTACCAGCCGAGCGGCCGCGTGCCGGCGACATGGCTCAGGATCTCCACCGCCTCCTTCACATGGGCGCGTTCGACCGCCTCGCCGACATACTGATAATTGATCCAGCGAAGCCCGTGGCTGGCGATCTCGTGGCCGCCGTCAACCATGGCGCGGATCACGTCCGGGTGCTGTTCGGCCGCGCGGGCGACCGCGAAAATGGTGACCGGTACCTGCGTCTCCTCGAACAGGCGGAGCAGGCGCCAGACGCCGACGCGCGAACCATAGTCGAAGATCGATTCGACCGAGAGATGGCGCACGCCCAGCAACGGCTGGGCATTCACCACTTCGGACAAGAAGGCTTCCGAAGCGGGATCGCCGTTGTCGATCGAATTCTCGCCGCCTTCCTCGTAGTTGAGGACGATCTGCACCGCGATCCTGGCGCCGCCCGGCCAATCCGCCTTGGGCGGCTCTGCGCCGTAACCGATCAAATCGCGGGGAGTCTGCCACGTCATTCTGAAAGCCTCTGCGGAGCGGGTCCGATACCGAAGGCATAGTACAGCCGCGCCCGGCGATCATTCGCGATTTTTAGAAGATGTTTGGCCAAATCCCCCCTTCCCACGACGCAATGCACAACGCCACGATGGGGGGGTTTCGGGGTCGGGAGAGAAGTCGATGGCTGCAGGCTGGTTGACCACGCATGTACTGGATGCCGCACAGGGCACGCCGGCCGCCGCGGTCAGGATCGATCTCTACCGTCTCACCGGCGCCGCCGCCGATCTGGTCACCAGCGTCACCACCAATGCCGACGGGCGGAGCGACAAGCCCCTGCTGGCCGGCGCCGATTTCACCGCCGGCACCTATCAGCTCGATTTCCACATCGGCGACTATTTCCGGGCGCAGGGCCTGACGCTGGCGGAACCCGCCTTCCTCGACCTGGTGCCGATCCGCTTCGGCATCGCCGACGAGGGGGCGCATTACCACGTGCCCCTGCTCGCCTCGCCCTACAGCTTCTCGACCTATCGGGGGAGCTGAGATGGCGACCCGCTCCACCCTCCGCTTCCTGCTGGGCGACCAGCCGCGCGTGCTGACCGCGGTCGACCCGACCGGCACAGTGCTCGACTATCTCCGCCTGGCCGAACATCGCACCGGCACCAAGGAAGGCTGCGCCGAGGGCGACTGCGGCGCCTGCACTGTCGTCGTGGCCCGCCCCGGGGCCGACGGCGCGCTGAGCTATCAGGCGGTCAACGCCTGTATCCAGCCGCTCGGCACGCTGGACGGCGCCCAGCTCATCACGGTCGAGGATCTGGCCTCCGCCCCCACCTGCCTGCACAAGGTGCAGCAGGCCATGGTGGAGACCCACGGCGCCCAATGCGGCTTCTGCACGCCCGGCTTCGTCATGTCGCTCTTCGCCATGAGCAAGTCGGGCTTCGGGTCGGAGACGGACGAGCAGGCGATCGACGAAATGCTGGCCGGCAACCTGTGCCGCTGCACCGGCTATGCCCCGATCGCCCGCGCCGCCCGGAAGATCGTGGACGATGCCACACCCGACCGTTTCGATGCCGCCGCGGCCGAAACGCTGGCGACCCTGCAATCGCTCGACGACGGCGCCGATCTGGCGCTCAGCATGGGTGACGGCCGGCAGTTCTTCGCCCCCGCCTCCGCCGATGCCCTGGCCGCGGTGATGGAGCAATATCCGACCGCCACCATCGTCGCCGGGGCGACCGATGTCGGCCTCTGGCTCACCAAGCATTTGCGGCGGCCCGATCCGCTGGTCTGGCTCGGGCGGGCGCGCGACCTCGCGAAGATCACAGAAACCCCCGCCTCGATCGACATCGGCGCCGGTGTCACCTATAGCGAAGCCCTCGCCCTGCTGGCCTGGACCTGGCCCGATTTCGGTTCGACCGTGCGGCGCATCGGCTCGACCCAGATCCGCAACGCCGGCACCATCGGCGGCAATGTCGCCAACGGCTCGCCGATCGGCGACACGCCGCCCATGCTGATCGCGCTCGGCGCCAGGCTGCGCCTGCGCAAGGGCACCGTGACACGCGAGATCCCGATCGAGGATTTCTTCATCGATTACGGCAAGCAGGACCGGGTACCCGGCGAATTCGTCGCCGAAATCTCGATCCCGCGGCCGGTGCCGGGCCAGGTCTTCAAGGCCTATAAGCTCTCGAAGCGGTTCGACCAGGACATTTCGGCGGTCATGGGCGCCTTCTGCCTGACCATCGAGGACGGCACGGTGACCACGGCCCGGATCGCCTATGGCGGCATGGCCGGCACGCCGAAGCGAAGCCCGAAGGCCGAAGCGGCGCTGGTCGGCCGGCCGCTTTCCGAAGCCTCGGTCACCGCCGCCATGGCGGGCGTGGCGGCGGATTTCACGCCGCTGACCGACATGCGGGCGAGTGCCGCCTATCGCCTGACGGTGGCGCAGAACATGCTGCGCCGCCTGCTGGTCGAAATGACCGACGAGGCCGCCGAGACGCGGCTGTGGGACAAGCGGGGAGTGGCGCAGAATGTCTGACATGGCCGTCCACCGCAGCACCACCCACGACAGCGCCGCCCGCCACGTCAGCGGCAGCGCCCTCTATGTCGACGACGTGCCGGACCTGCCGGGCACCCTGCATCTCGCCTTCGGCCTCGCGGAACGTGCCCATGCCAAGGTGCTGGCGCTCGACATCTCGGCGGTTGCGGCGGCCCCCGGCGTGGTCGCCGTGCTGACCGGCGCCGATATTCCGGACGGCATCGACATCAGCCCGGTCCATGCCCATGACGAACCGCTGCTGGCCCGGGACGAAGTGCTGTTCTACGGCCACCCGCTCTTCGTCGTCGCGGCCGAGACGCGGGACGCCGCCCGCCGCGCCGCCCGCCTGGCCAAGGTCAGCTACGAGGACCTGCCCTTTGCGACCAACATCGAGGCGGCACGGCCGCTCGGCGCCCTGGTCTGCACCCCGATGACGCTCAACCGGGGCGAAGCCGCGGCGGCCCTCGCCACCGCCCCCCATACGCTCGAAGGCCGGGTCGTGGTCGGCGGGCAGGAGCATTTCTATCTGGAAAGCCAGATCGCCCTGGCGATCCCGGGCGAAGGCGACGAGATCCGCATCCTGTGCTCGACCCAGCACCCGACCGAGATCCAGCACATGGTCTCGGAAACACTGGGCGTGCCGCTTCATTGCATCACGGTCGAGATGCGGCGCATGGGCGGCGGCTTCGGCGGCAAGGAGACCAGCGGCAATGTCTTCGCCTGCCTGGCCGCGATGATGGCGCGCAAGACCGGGCGCCCGGCCAAGTTCCGCCCCGACCGCGACGACGACATGGTGGTGACCGGCAAGCGCCATGACTTCGCGATCGACTACAAGGTGGGTTTCGACGACGAAGGCCATGTGCTGGGCATCGAAGGCCTGTTCGCCGCGCGCTGCGGCTATTCGGCCGACCTCTCCGGCCCGATCACCGACCGCGCCCTGTTCCATGCCGACAATGCCTATTACTACCCGGCCTGCCGCTTCACCTCGCTGCCGCTGAAGACCAACACGGTCTCCAACGTCGCCTTCCGCGGCTTCGGCGGGCCCCAGGGCGTGGCGATGGCCGAGCGGGTGATGGACGAGATCGCCTATGCCCTCGCCCTCGATCCGCTCGAAGTGCGCAAGCGCAATCTCTATGGTTACGAGACGCGCAACGTTACGCCCTATCACCAGACGGTCGAAGACAATGTGGCCCCCCGCATCATCGAGGAGCTGGAGGCGAAATGCGATTATGCCGCCCGCAAGGCCGCCCTTCGTGAGGCCAATGCGAAGAGCCCGGTGATCAAGCGCGGCCTCGCCCTGACCCCGGTCAAATTCGGCATTTCCTTCACCGCGACGCAGTACAACCAGGCCGGCGCCCTGGTCCATGTCTATACCGACGGTTCGATCATGCTGAACCACGGCGGCACCGAGATGGGCCAGGGCCTGCACATCAAGGTGGCCCAGGTGGTGGCGAGCGAATTCGGCCTCGGGGTCGACGCCGTCCGCATCACCGCGACCGATACCTCGAAGGTGCCGAACACTTCGGCCACCGCCGCCTCCTCGGGTTCGGACTTGAACGGCATGGCGGCGCAATCGGCGGCGCGCCAGATCCGCGACAGGC
>JAYSCC010000279.1:0-4845 GCA_041915065.1 Zavarzinia sp. | reverse complement strand
CCCCGGCGGGCGACCCGCTCGACCTCGTGGGGGCCGAGCTGCCGCCGGCCGACGCCGTCATGCTACTCGCCGCCCATGTCTCCCGCGCCGTCACCCTGACCGAATGGATGGACCCTTCGATCCTGGACGAGGATCATCCCTTCGTGCGCGATCCCGGCCTGAACATCCACGATCCCGCCTGCCCGGCCGAGCCACCCTATACGGATGATTTCGTCGCCCGCTTCCGGACCGCCCAGGTGGCGCGCAACCGGCGGATCACGGCGCGCGTCAGGGCGACGCTGGCCGAGTTGAAAGCCTCGGGCCAGCCCAACGCCGAGCGCGCCTTCGTCGTCCAGGGCACGATGTGCGACGTCCGCTGGCTCGACCCGGCGCAGGACCCGTCGGACCGGCCGGTGGGCACCTGCTACATGGGCGATCCCCGCCTGGTGAACGACGGGCCGACCGGCCTCGCCCGTTTCACCACCCTGCGCTCCTGGCTCTCGCAATGGAGCCTGGAGGCGACCCGGGCCGACGGTATCGGCAATGCCACCCGCGTCACCTGCCCGGCCCTGGTGATCGAAAACACGGCCGATCTCGCCTGCACGCCCTCCCACGCCGACCGCCTGTTCCGGGCGCTCGCCAGCACGGACAAACAGATCCACCGGATCCGCGAGGCCGATCACTATTACATCGCCCGCCCCGACAAGCTGGCCGAGGCGGTCGAGCTGGTCACCGGCTGGCTAGAGGCGCGTGGCTTGTAGGGCGTGCCATCGATTTCGGAACGAGGCACAATCCCGCGCGAATCCGTCCGGCCACAGGATGGAGATGCGAACAAGAGGAGAGGCCATGAGCGAGCTTGTGCAATATGCCCGGCAGGGCCGGGTCGCGGTGATCACCATTGCCAGTCCGCCCGTCAACGCCCTCGGCCAGGCCGTAAGGGCCGGCCTGCTCGCCACCCTGGCCGAAGCCCTTGCCGATGCCGAAGTCGGGGCGATCGTGCTGACCGGTACCGGCAAAGCATTTTCCGCCGGTGCGGACATCCGCGAATTCGGCAAGCCGGCGCAGGCGCCCTCCCTGCCCGAGGTGATCAATGCCTTCGAACGGTCGCCGAAGCCGGTGATCGCGGCGATCAACGGCACGGCGCTGGGCGGCGGGCTCGAACTGGCGCTCGGCTGCCATCACCGGGTGGCCGGGCCTTTCGCCAGTCTGGGCCTGCCCGAAGTGAAGCTCGGCATCATGCCGGGTGCGGGCGGCACCGTGCGCCTGCCGCGCCTGACCGGCGTCGCCCGCGCGATCGAGATCATTACCGCGGGTGATCCGCTGACGGCCGAAAAGGCGGAAGCCGCCGGCATCGTCGACCGCATCGCGGAGGGCGACGTGGTCGCCGCCGCGATCCGCCTGGCCGGCGAAGGGGCGGGCCTGCGCCGCACCCGCGACCTGCCGCTGACCGCCGATCCGGTGCTGATCGCCGAGGCGGGCAAGGCGGTCGCCAAGAAGGCGCGTGGCCTTTTTTCGCCCCCGCGCTGCGTCTATGCTATCGCGGGGGCGACGCGACTGCCCTTCGACGAGGCGCTGGCCAAGGAACGCGAACTGTTCCTGTCCTGTCTGGCTTCGCCCCAGCGCGCCGGCCTGATCCACGCCTTTTTCGCCCAGCGCGAGGCGGCCAAGGTGGCCGGCCTTTCGCCCGAAGTGAGGCCGCGTCCGGTTGCTTCGGCCGGCGTGATCGGTGCTGGCACCATGGGCGGCGGCATCGCCATGTGTTTCGCCAATGCCGACATTCCGGTCACCCTGGTCGAAATGAAGCAGGAAGCGCTGGACCGCGGCATCGCCCTGATCCGCGCCAATTACCAAGCCACTGCCGCCAAGGGCCGCATGACGACCGAGGAAGTCGAGCTGCGCATGAGCCTGATCCGGCCGAGCCTCAGCTACGACGACCTGGCGCAGGCCGACCTGGTGATCGAAGCGGTGTTCGAATCGATGGCGGTGAAAACCGAGGTGTTCCAGGCCCTCGACCGCATCTGCAAGCCGGGTACCGTGCTCGCCACCAATACCTCGACCCTGTCGATCGATGCGATCGCCGCCGTCACGTCGCGGCCGCAGGACGTCGTGGGGATGCATTTCTTCAGCCCGGCCAATGTCATGAAGCTGCTCGAAAACGTGCGCGGCAAGGCGACCGCGCCGGACGTGCAGGCGACGGTGATGGAAGTCTCGCGGAAGATCGGCAAGGTCGGCGTCATGGTCGGCGTCTGCTACGGCTTCGTCGGCAACCGCATCCTGCACCAGCGGAACCGCGAGGCGATCGCCTGCGTGAACGAGGGGGCCAGCCCGCAGCAGGTCGACAAGGTGCTGACCGATTTCGGCTTTGCCATGGGACCTTTCGCGACCTCGGATCTTGCCGGGCTCGACGTCGGCTGGCGCATCCGCGAGGAACGTCGGAAGGCGCAGGACCCGGACGTCGATGCGCCCAACTGGCTCGATGCCCTCGCCGAAAAGGGCCGCTACGGCCAGAAGACCAAGGCCGGCATCTATCGCTACGAGGCCGGCAGCCGGACCCCGATCCCCGATGCCGAGACGGAAGCCCTGATCGCCGCCTATCGGGTTGCACAGGGCATCACGCCGCGCACGCTCGACGACCGCGAGATCCTGGAACGCTGCATGTTCATGATGGTGAACGAGGGCGCCCGCATCCTGGCCGAGGGCATCGCCGCCCGTGCCTCCGATATCGATACGATCTGGCTGAACGGCTACGGCTTCCCGGCCTATCGCGGTGGCCCCATGTTCTGGGGCGAGCAGGAGGGACTGGCCAAGGTCCTGGCCGGGATCGAGGGCTACCACGCCCGCTTCGGCTCCAAGCAATGGGAGCCGGCACCCCTGCTCACCAAACTGGTCACGGAGGGACGGGAGAGGTTCTGAGCGCCGCTCAGCCCTGGCGATCGCCGTCCAGCGTGCGTATCGCCAGCATGGCGGCGGCGGTGCGGTTCTCGACGCCGAGCTTGTCGTAGATCGTCTCCAGGTGCTTGTTCACCGTGCGGGGCGACAGGCCCAGGATTTCCGCGATGTCGCGGTTCGACTTGCCGCGCGCGAGCCACATCAGCACTTCCGCCTCGCGCCCGGTGAGACCCAGGCGGTCGCGCAACACGGCTTCCTGCGCCGGCTGGTCCAGTTCGGCCAGTTGCAACAGGAGTTCGGACGGCCCGGTGCGGCCGACGAAGCCGAATTGCACGCGGCGCTGGCCCGGTGCCGCCTCGGGGGCGAAGCGGGGCGGGCCGCCCTCCGCTGTGCCGAGCTGGCCGACCCATTGGGTGGCATCGGCGGGCAGTTGCGCGGCGGCGCCCATGGCGTCGAGCAGGCGGCTCGCCTGCGGGGTCGACCACAGCACGCGGCCCTGGGGATCGACGCCCAGGAGATAGCGCCCGGTGGCGTCCAATGCCGCCCTGGCGCTCTGGGTCAGGCGGGCATTGGCGAGATGGACTCGGATGCGCGCCACCAATTCGTCGGGCGAGATCGGTTTGGTGACATAGTCGACGCCGCCGGCGGCGAAGCCGTTGACGATATGCTCGGTCTCCGAAAGTCCGGTCATGAAGATCACCGGGACATGGGCGATGGCCGGGATCTGCTTCAGGCGCCGGCAGGTCTCGAAACCATCCATGCCGGGCATGATGGCGTCGAGCAGGATGACGTCCGGGGTGATCTTGCCGACCAGCGACAGCGCGGCCGAGCCGGCGACGGCGACCAGCACGGTCAGACCCGCCTCTTCGATCGCGTCGGTCAGCATGCCGAGGGTGCCGGGGGAATCGTCGACGACGAGAACGATGTCACGGGCCGTCATGGGTTCCACCGGTCGATAGGCGGCGCAGGATGTCCATGTATTCATCGAGGGCAAATCCTCTCACCATGGACCGCAGGGCGGTCGTGAAGGCCAGGGCCTGGGGTTGCGACTGGTCGATCTCGTCGAGCTTCGCCTGGATGCCGCGGACATAGCCGATCTCGCCGAGCTTCAGAAGTTCGCGCAGGTGGCGCACGGAGGGCAGCCCGGCGCGGTCGAAATCGAACCCCGTGACGCCGCTGGTCTCGGGCACCGGTTCCTCGTGGGTCCAGGTCAGGTTCAGCACCCGGCCGATGGTCTCGAACAGGCGGCGCAGGTGCACGGGTTTCATCAGGAAGTCGTCGTGGCAATCCTCCGGCCCGCCGCCGGGCTTGTATTCATTGGCATTGGCCGAGACGATGACCACCTTGGGATGCGGTCCCGGCCCCGCGCGCAGCCGCTTCGCCACCTCCCAGCCACTCATGTCCGGCATGGAGAGGTCGAGCAGCACGAGGTCCGGCTTGGCGATTGCGGCGAGTTCGAGGCAACTCGCCCCGTCGGGCGCACCGAATACGGTGAAGCCCACGGGGCTCAGCGAATCCTGGATCAGGTCGCGGTGGTCCGTCTCGTCGTCGGCGACCAGCACCGTGCGCGGTGCCCCCTGATAGCCATGGATCGTCGGTTCATGGTCCGACGTCTCCACCGGTTTGCCCGAGGCGGAGAGCAGCAGGCGGACCTTGAAGCGGCTGCCCTTGCCGAAGGTCGAGGTGACTGAAATCTCGCCGCCCATGATCTCGGTCAGCAGCTTGGTGATGGTGAGGCCGAGGCCGGTGCCGAGTGCTGCGAAGACATTGGGCTGCCGGCCGCGCTCGAAGGGTTCGAAGATGCGGCCGATGTCGTCGGCATGGATGCCGATGCCGGTATCCTCCACCTCGATTTCGGCGACCGGATTGCGGTAGCGGATGCGGAGTGAGACTTGGCCCTGGCGGGTGAATTTGATCGCGTTGGACAGGAGGTTGATCAGGATCTGGCGCAGCCGCTTTTCGTCGGTGAAGGCGACC
>JAYSCC010000278.1:0-4863 GCA_041915065.1 Zavarzinia sp. | reverse complement strand
GGGCGCATGTCATAAGGCGCCTCGCCCGCGGTCACGGGCGGCGGCGGCGCCACCATGGCGACTTCGCGGGGACTGTCGACCGGCTTTGCGGCAACGCGCGGTGCCGGGGCGGCGGCGGGGGCCGGCTCGACGGCGGCGACCGCCCGCTGTTCGACGGCCGGATGGCGCCACGGCCCATCGTCGATTGCCCGCATCAGGAGGAAGCCGACCGCGACCGCGACCACGGTGGCCCAGGCGGCGACGATGCCGCGCCGAACTCCCGGCCTGCCGATCACACCCCCGCGGCGGCCGCGCCGGGGGCGGGCCTTGGTCGTGCGGCGGCGGTTACCCGGGCGCCGGCTGGGGCTGTCGCTGCTGGCCATGACCTCGAATCACCAGTGCTTTCTGCAATACCGCCACGTTTGCCCCCCTGCGGCAATGCCGGCGGGACCTGCGCCCCTTGACGGGGACGGCGCCAGGGGGTTGGATCGCGTTTCGCTGCGGCGCCGGTTGCTGCGGCAGAGGAGCTTTGGACCAGGACGATGATCGCGCTGATCGACAATTACGACAGCTTCACCTACAACCTTTACCACTTCCTGGGGGAACTGGGGGCCAAGGTCGAAGTCTGGCGCAACGACGCGATCACGGTCGACGAGCTGGAAGCCCAGAAGCCCGACGCGATCGTGCTCTCGCCCGGCCCCTGCACGCCGGACCAGGCCGGCATCTGCCTCGAAACCGTGCGCCGGCTCGGCCACAAGATCCCGATCCTGGGCGTCTGCCTCGGCCATCAGGCGATCGGCCAGGCTTATGGCGGTCGCGTGATCCGGGCGCCCATCCCGCTGCACGGCAAGGTGAGCCCGATCCACCACCGCGACAAATCGGTCTTCCACAGCCTGCCGACGCCCTTCAAGGCGACCCGCTATCACAGCCTGATCGTCTCGCGCGAGAACCTGCCCGAAGACCTGGACGTCACCGCCGAGACCGAGGACGGCTTGGCCATGGGCATCGCCCACCGCGTCCATCCGGTGCACGGCGTGCAGTTCCACCCCGAGAGCATCGCCAGCGAACATGGCATGGTGCTGCTGGAGAATTTCCTCTCGCTCGCCGGTGCCCTGCCCGGCAACCAGCGAAAGACCCGGGCGCCGACCACCAACGCCTTCAAGACGATCCTGGCCGAAGTCGCCACGGGCAAGCCGCTGTCGCGCACCTCGGCCCGCCATGCCTTCGACCTGATGATGTCGGGCGACGCGTCGAACGCCCAGATCGGTGCCTTCCTGATGGCGCTCCGGATCCGCGGCGAAACGGTCGAGGAACTGGCGGCCGGTGTCGACATCATGCGTGCCAAGATGCGCAAGGTCGAAGCGCCGGCCGATGCCATCGACGTCTGCGGCACCGGCGGCGACGGCGCCGGCACCTGGAACATTTCGAGTGCCACCGGCTTCGTGCTCGCCGGTCTCGGCGTCCATGTCGCCAAGCACGGCAACCGGGCGCTATCGTCGCGGTCCGGTTCGGCCGAGGTGCTGGCGGCGCTCGGCGTCAAGCTGGACCTCGATCCGGCGGCGATTTCGCGCTGTATCGAGAAGACCGGCATCGGCTTCATGTTCGCGCCGAACCACCACAGCGCCATGCGCTTCGTCGGCCAGGTCAGGACCGAGATGGGCACGCGAACCCTGTTCAACCTGCTCGGCCCCCTGTCGAACCCGGCCGGGGTGAAACGCCAATTGCTCGGCGTCTTCTCCAAGGCCTGGGTGCGCCCGATCGCCGAAGTGCTGAAGGCGGTCGGCACCGAGAAGGCCTGGGTCGTCCATGGTTCCGACGGGCTCGACGAGATCACCACCACCGGGCCGACCCATGTCGCCGAACTGCTGCCCGACGGCACCATCCGCGAATTCGACATTTCGCCCGAAGAGGCGGGCCTGCCCGTGGTCGACGCGTCGGAACTGAAGGGCGGCGATCCGCAGGCCAATACCTTCGCCATGCGAGCGCTGTTCGACGGCGTGAAGAACGCCTATCGCGACGTCGTCTGCCTGAACGCGGCCGCCGCCCTGATCGTCGCCGGCAAGACCGAGACGCTGAAGGAAGGTGTCGCCCTGGCCCAGGCTTGCATCGACGACGGCCGCGCCCGCAAGGCGCTGGACGCCCTGGTCAAGGTCTCGAACAAGCCATGAGCGACACGCTGGCCCGGATCTGCGCCTATAAGCGCGACGAGGTGGCGGCCGCCAAGGCTGCCCGCCCCCTGGCCACAGTCGAAGCAGCGGCGCGCGCGGCTTCGGCCCCGCGCGGCTTTGCCCGGGCGCTCACCGCCTGCCACGCCAGGGGTGGCTTCGCGCTGATCGCCGAGGTCAAGAAGGCGAGCCCGTCCAAGGGCCTGATCCGGGCGGATTTCGATCCGCCGACACTCGCCCGCGCCTATGAGGCAGGCGGCGCCACCTGCCTGTCCGTGCTGACCGACGGGCCGTCGTTCCAGGGCGATCCCCTCTATCTGAGTGCGGCCCGGGCAGCCTGCTCGCTGCCGGCGTTGCGCAAGGATTTCATGGTCGATACCTATCAGGTGGCGGAAGCGCGCGCCTGGGGTGCCGACTGCATCCTGGTGATCATGGCGGCGGTCGACGACGCCCTCGCCCTCGACCTCGTGCAGGCGGCGCAGGACTTCGGCATGGATGCCCTGATCGAGGTGCACGATGGTGCGGAGTTGGACCGGGCGCTGGCCCTGCCCTCGCCCCTGATCGGCATCAACAACCGCAACCTGAAGACCCTGAAGGTCGACCTCGCCACTGCTGAGACGCTGGCGCCGCGCGTGCCGGCGGGGCGGATCTGTGTCGGCGAGAGCGGGCTCGAGAGCCACGGGGACCTCATGCGTCTCGCCGCGGTCGGCGTGCGCAGCTTCCTGGTCGGCGAATCCCTGATGCGCCAGGCCGACGTGACGGCGGCGACGCGCCGCCTGCTCGGCCTCGAGGCGGCGGCGTGAGCACGCTCTCCCATCTCGACGACCAGGGCCGCGCCACCATGGTGGACGTTTCGGCCAAGAACGAGACGGCGCGCACCGCCGTCGCCCGCGGCATCGTTCGCCTCAGGCCCGACATCTTGGGCGAGATCGCGGCCGGCACCATGCCCAAGGGCGACGTGCTGACCGCCGCCCGCTTGGCCGGCATCATGGCGGCCAAGCGGACCGACCAGTTGATCCCGCTGTGCCACAGCCTGCCGCTCGATTTCGTCGGCATCGACTTCGCCCTCGACCATTCGGCCGGCACCATCACGATCACCGCCACGGCGCGCACCAGCGCCCGCACCGGGGTCGAGATGGAGGCGCTGACCGCCGTCTCGGTCGCGGCGCTGACCGTCTACGACATGGCCAAGGCGGCGGACAAGGGCATCGTCATCGGCGAAATCTGCCTGCTCGCCAAATCCGGCGGCAAATCGGGCGACTGGACCGCGCGATGATTCCGGTCGCTGAGGCGCGCGCCCGGATCGTGGCCGCCCTGGAACCCGTCGGCACCGAACTGGTGCCGCTCGCCGAAGCGCTCGGCCGGGTTCTCGCGGCACCCGTCGCGGCCCGGCGTACCCAGCCCCCCCTCGACCTTTCCGCCATGGACGGCTGGGCCGTGCGCGCGGCCGATATCGCGATCGTGCCGGTCGCCCTCGACATTGTCGGGGAATCCGTGCCCGGCAAAGGCTTCTCCGGCCTTCTCGGCCGGGGCCAGGCGGTTCGCATCTTCACCGGGGCACCAGTGCCGGACGGCGCCGATGCCATCGCGATCCAGGAAAACACCAGCCGCGACCACGACAGGGTGACAGTGCTCGAAAGCGCCGCCCCGGGTCGCTATATCCGGCTCGCCGGGCTGGATTTCCGGCGCGACGAGATCGTCATGGAAGCGCCGCGCCGCCTCTCCGTCCGCGACATCGCGCTGCTCGCCGCGGCCGATGTCGCCACGGTCGAAGTCCGCCGCAAGCCGCGCATCGCCGTGCTTGCGACCGGCGACGAGCTGACCGCCCCCGGCAACGAGCGCGGCCCCGCCCAGATCGTCGATGCGGCCAGGCCAGCCTTGCTCGCCTTCATCGAGCGGGCCGGCGGCACCCCGGTCGATCTCGGCATCGCACGCGACCACCCCGACGACATCGCGGAAAAGGCCGCCTGCGGCATCGAGGAGGACCTGCTGGTCACGCTCGGCGGCGCTTCGGTCAGCGACCGCGACCTGGTCGCCCGCGTGCTGGCGGACGGTGGCGGTGCCCTCGACTTCTGGAAGATCGCCATGCGCCCGGGCAAGCCCCTGATGTTCGGGCAGCACTGCGGCGTGCCCCTTCTGGGCCTGCCGGGCAATCCGGTTTCGGCGCTGGTCTGCGCCCTGCTCTTCCTGGGCCCGGCGCTGGATCGGCTCTCGGGCCTGGAGCCGCGCCCGCTCGCCCCGATCGAGGTCCGCCTTGGTGCCGATGTCGCGGCCAACGACCGGCGCGAAGACTATCTGCGCGCCCGCCTCGGCCCCGGGACCGACGGCGTGCCGGTGGCGACGCCCGCCCGCCAGCAGGATTCGTCCCAACTCCGCATCCTCGCCGAGGCCGACGTCCTGATCGTGCGCCCGCCAGACGCCCCGGCGCTGGCCGTGGGCGCCCTGGTGCCGGCGATCCCCCTCGACTGGTTCTGAAGGGCCATCCGACCATGCGCACCGAGCTCTACCCGGAAATCGAACCCGTCCTGTCCGGCCATCTCGATACGGGCGATGGCCACAGCCTCTATTGGGAAGTGTCGGGCAATGTCCGCGGGCTGCCGGTCGTCTTCGTCCATGGCGGCCCGGGGGCTGGGGCAAAGCCGGTGCACCGGCGCTTTTTCGATCCCGAAGTCTATTGCATCGTCGTCTTCCACCAGCGCGGCGCCGGCCGCTCCCGCCC
>JAYSCC010000277.1:0-4876 GCA_041915065.1 Zavarzinia sp. | reverse complement strand
CATCCTGCTGGCGCGGCCCCGCCCGGTCGAAGCGACCGAGGGGCAGGCTTGGTACACCGACTATACGCAGTGCCCCTGGTGCGGCCACATCGGCTGGACCACCGGCCTCAACACCGATTTCTACGTCGACGTCGTCTGCGGCTCCTGCGGGCGCTATTTCAGGGCCTGAACGGCACCAAGAAAAACCCCGGCAGGCGGGGCCTGCCGGGGTCTGATCGTGCAGATCTGTGGCGGGGGCTCAGTTGAGCCTGGTCGCCACGCTCGTGATGGTGTCGCCGATGAGGCGGTCCTTGGCGGCGGGGTCGAGCCTTGTCGCGATCAGCTCGCGGGCGGCGGCGACGGCAGCTTCGGCCGCGACCTTGCGGACTTCGGCGATGGCATTGGCTTCGGCCTGGGCGATCTTGGCCTTGCCCAGTTCCACGCGGCGGGCGAGGGCCTGGGTCAGCTCTTCCTCGGCCTTGGCGGCCAGGGCTTCGGCCACGGCCTTGGCCTCGACGACGATCGCTTCCGCTTCCTTGCCGGCGTTCTTGGTCGCCTCGCGATATTTCGCGAGCGCGGCCTCGGCCTCGGCCTTCAGCTTGGCGGCGGCGTCGAGATCGGCCTTGATCTTGGCGGCACGGTCGTCCAGCGCCTTGCCCAGCAGGCCCGGCACCTTGAGATAGGCGACGAGACCGAAGAACAGGACGAAGGAAACGGCGACCCAGGTCTCGGGATTGGACAGGATTTCACTCATCTATCCGCTCCTCAGCGACGGGCCATGACGCTGTCGACCGCGGCCCCGGCGGAGCCTTCGTCGACATCGATGCCGGCCACCTTGGCCGAAATCGCGCGCGCCGCCTCGAGGGCGATGCCGCGAACCTCGGCGAGGGCGGCGTCCTTGGTCGCGCGGATGCGCGCCTCGGCAGCCTTGGCCTCTTCAGCGAGCTTGGCTTCGAGTTCGGCCTTGCGGGCGGCCATGGCCGCCTCGACCTTGGCCTTGGCTTCGGCCGCGATGGCGTTGGCGCTCACGCGCGCCTCGGCCAGGGCCTTTTCATAGGCCGCGATCGCAGCGGCCGCTTCGTCCTTCAGACGGGCGGCAGCGGCGAGATCGCCCTCGAGCTTGGCCTTACGGCCTTCGAGCGTCCCCTGAAGCTTGGGCAGCACGAGGGTGCTGAGCAAGACGAGGAGGACGACGAAGAAGACCACGAGCCAGAAGATCTGCGGCGGGAAATCCTCGAAGCGGAGCTGGGGCAGCCCCTTCTTCGCGGCTTCCTCGGCCGCGGCAGGGCTAACCGCCGAGGCCGCGAGGAGCAACCCTGAGAGAGTGTGCCGCATGATCGTTTCCGATCCGGTTCGCGCTGCGATCAGCCGAACAGGACGAGCAGGCCGATCAGCAGCGAGAAGATGCCGAGCGCTTCGGTCAGCGCGGCGCCGAGCAGCAGGTTCGGGAACACCTTCGGGGCAGCGGCCGGATTGCGCAGGGCGCCCGACACGAAACCCGAGAACAGATTGCCGAGGCCGATGCCCACGCCGCCGAGGCCGAGGGTAGCAAGGCCGGCGCCGATCATCTTGGCAGCTTCGACTTCCATGGAACCATTCCTTCTGAGTTGTGAGCTGTCGTGCTCTTGAGAGGATATCAGTGATGCGGGTGAAGTGCGTCGTTGAGGTAGATGCAGGTCAGGATCGTGAAGATATAGGCCTGCAGGAAGGCGACCAGGAACTCCAGCGCCGTGAGCGCGACGATCATGGCCATCGGCAGGATGCCGCCGACGATGCCGAGCGCCACGACGAAGCCGCCGAACACCTTGAGCGTGGTATGGCCCGCCATCATGTTGGCGAAGAGACGAACCGAGAGGCTGACCGGACGGGTGAGGTAGGAGATCACCTCGATCGGAATCAGCAGCGGCGCCAGCCACAGCGGCACGCCCGAGGGCAGGAACAGGTGGAAGAAGCCCGTGCCGTGCTTGATCAGGCCGAGCAGGGTGATCGCCACGATGATGACCAACGCCATGGTCGCGGTCACCGCCAGATGGCTGGTCACCGTGAAGGCATAGGGCACCATGCCGATCATGTTCGCCATCAAGACGAAGACGAACAGCGAGAACACCAGCGGGAAATACTTCATCCCCTGGGTGCCCGTGTTCTCCTTCAGGAGATTGGCGACGAATTCGTACATCATCTCGGCGACCGACTGCAGCCGGCCCGGGACGAGGGCGGCGCGCGAGGTCGCGAGCACGAGGAAGCCGGTGGCGATCAGGACGACGATCCCGGTCCACAGTGCCGAATTGGTGAAGGAGATATCGATCCCGCCGAGCTGCAGATCGACCAGGCGGTGGATCTCGAATTGTTCGAGGGGATTATGCGCTTCGCCGCCAGCGGCCATGACGAACCTCGACTCTCAACCGCGCGAAGACAAATCCTGCTGCTCTCTGGCCTCCGCCTCCGCCTGAAGGCGGCGGGCGGCTCTGATCAGGTTCAACGTCCCGGCGGCGGCACCCAGGAGGAAGAACACGATCATCAACCAAGGTCTCGTACCGAACCAGCGGTCCAGCATCCAACCGATCAACCCGCCGACGACGAATCCGGAAACGAATTCGACGCCGAGACGCATGGCCGACCCGTAGGCGTTGGACACCCTAGAAGGCGCTTCAGGTTCCGGCGGACCGAGAACGCTGTCGCGCGCCTCCTTCAGGCGCCGGTCGAGATCGGCGAGGGAGGGAAGCGGATCGTCGGACATTGAGCTACCAGTATTTCCCGGGGCGAACCGAAAAGAAACGCCCACGTCAGGTCCTGGCGGTCACAACAACCCTGCGCCCCGACCCCCAGCCAAGGCGGGCGCAAGGTAAGTGCCCGTTGCATCCTAGTCAAGGTCCAAAAGGTCGCAATCAAGCCTTTGAAATATCAGCAAAAAGTCGAGGGTGACAAAGGCGCGCCGATGGAATCGCGCCGCACTGCGACATAATGGCTGCAACAGCGCTGGAAAATCACTCCGCGGCGAGCAGCTCCGGCGCGCGCGAAAGGTCGACCGAGACGAGCTGGCTCACCCCCGCCTCGGCCATGGTGACGCCGTAGAGCCGGTCCATCCGCTGCATGGTGAGGCCGTGGTGGGTGACCACCAGGAAGCGGGTACCGGTCTCCCGTGCGACGTCGTCCACCATGTCGCAGAAGCGCACGACATTGGCGTCGTCGAGCGGCGCGTCGGCCTCGTCGAGCACGCAGATCGGCGACGGATTGACCATGAAGACCGCGAAGATGAGCGAGAGCGCAGTCAAGGTCTGCTCCCCGCCCGAGAGCAGCGAGAGGACCTGGAGCTTCTTGCCCGGGGGCGAGGCGTAGATCTCCAGCCCGGCTTCCAGCGGATCGTCCGATTCGGTCAGCGCCAGATGGGCCCGGCCGCCGCCGAAGAGACGGGTGAAGAGGGTGCCGAACTGCTGGTTCACCTGCTCGAATGCGGCGAGCAGGCGCTCCCGCCCTTCGCGGTTGAGCGAGCCGATCGAGCCGCGCAGCTTGGCGATGGCGGCGACCAGGTCTTCCCGCTCGGCCGTGATCGAGGCGATCTGGCCTTCGATCTCCTCGGCTTCCTGTTCGGCGCGCAGGTTGACCGGGCCGATCTGCTCCCGCTCCCGGCGCAGGCGGTCGAGGCGCATGTCGAGTTCGTCGAGCGCCGGCAGGGCCTCGCCTTCCTCGACCTCGGCGACGGCCAGGATCTTGTCCGGCGTGCAGTCCAATTCTTCCAGGATGCGGTCGGCCAGTTCCTGGCGCCGCGCCTGCGCCTGTTCGACCCCAGCCTCGGCCCGGACGCGGGCTTCGCGGAGCGCGCCGGCATCGGCTTCGGCGGTGCGGGCGGAACGGCGTGCCTCGGTCAGCGCCTGTTCGGCGGCCGCCAGGGCATCGGCGGCGTTGCGGCGGCGGCGTTCGGCATCTTCGATCCGCTCGGCCAGGGCTTCGGCGGCATCGCGGAGTTCCTCCGGCCGGCCGGCCAGGGCTTCCTGTTCTTCGAGGGCGGAGGCGCGGCGTTCGGCGAGCTGGCCGCGCTGCGCCTCGGCCGAGGCGGCGCGGCGGCCCCAGGCGGCGATTTCGGCACCGACGTCGACCAGCCGGCGGCGGCGCGTCTCGGCCTCGCGCTTCAGCCCGTCGCGGGCGGCGCGGGCCTGGCCGAGGGCGGCGCGCAGCATTTCGACTTCGCGCTGGAGTTGGCCGCGGCGCTCGTCCAGATGGCTGCGCGCTGGCAGCTCGGCCTGGGCTTCCAGCAGGGTCTCGCGGCGCTCCACCGCCTCGTCCAGTTCCTGGGCGACGCGCGCCATCTGGCTGCGCAGGGCTTCCGCCTTGGCGTCTCGTGCAGCCTGCTCGCGGCTGGCGCGGGCCTCTTCCTCGCGGAGGCGGCCGAGCTGGTCGTTCGCGTCGCGGAGCCGGCGCCGGCTCTCGGCTTCGAGCGCCTGGGCGTTCTGCACCTCGGCGCGGGCGGCTTCATAAGCGGCGCGGGCTTCGCTCGCGGCGGCTTCGGCGATTTCGTGCTCGGCGCGGAGTTCGAGCAGGCGGTTCCGCTGGGCGAGCCGCACGGCGGCGGCCGTGGGCGCTTCCGCGGCGGCGGTGAAACCGTCCCAGCGCCAGAGGTCGCCCTCCCGCGAGACCAGGATCTGGCCGGGCGCCAGCGCCGCCTGCAAGTCCCGCCCGGCATCGCGTGCGACGATGCCGATCTGGCCCAGGCGGCGGGCCAGGGCGGCTGGCGCCGTGACATGACCGGACAGGGGGGCGGCGCCTTCGGGCAGGGCGGGGGCCGCGTCATAGGCGGGCAGGGTGGCCCAATGGACCGGCGCTTCTTCCGCCAGGGGGACCGAGAGATCGTCGCCGATCGCGGCACCCAGCGCCGTCTCGTAGCCCTTTTCGACCGTCAGGG
>JAYSCC010000276.1:0-4879 GCA_041915065.1 Zavarzinia sp. | reverse complement strand
TCAGCCGGAAGAACATCAACTGCTCGATCGCCGAGAGCCTGGCACGTTTCGCCCCGGTGGCGGAGGCGGCCTGGGCGGCCGGCGTGCCGCTGCGCGGCTATGTCTCCTGCATCGTCGAATGCCCCTACGACGGGCCGGTGGCGCCTGCGGCGGTCACCCGGGTCAGCGCCGACCTGCTCGCCATGGGCTGCTACGAAGTCTCCCTCGGCGACACCATCGGCCGCGCCACGCCGGAAACGGTCGACCGCCTGCTCGCCTCGCTCACCCGCTCGATCGCGCCGGAGAGCCTGGCCGGTCATTTCCACGACACCGGCGGCCGCGCCCTCGACAATGTCGGGGTGGCGCTGACTTACGGCATCCGCACCTTCGACAGCGCCATCGGCGGCTTGGGCGGCTGCCCCTATGCCCCGGGCGCCAAGGGCAATGTCTCGACCCTGGCGCTGGCCCGCAGGCTGGCGGCCGAGGACTGGGAGACCGGGCTCGACCTCGCCGCCCTCGAACGGGCGGAAGCCTTCATGGCGGGTCACATCGCGGCCGCTTCGAGATAGGCCGGACACGCCGACACTAAAAAAGAACAAGCTCACGGGAGGAAAAAATGGCTGAACCCACAGCGAGCTATGTTTCCGGTATTTCCGACGTCCCCCTGCTCGGCCGCACCATCGGCCAGGCCCTCGACCATGCCGCAGCCGCCTGGGGCGGACAGGAAGCGCTGGTCTCGCCGTCGCAGGGAATCCGCTGGACCTGGAACGAATTGCGGGAGCGCGCCGATGCCTTCGCGGCCGGCCTGCTCGCCCTCGGGCTCCAGCGCGGCGACCGGATCGGCATCTGGTCGCTCAACCGGGCCGAATGGACCCTGACCCAGTTCGCCGCCGCCAAGGCCGGCCTGATCCTGGTCACCATCAACCCGGCCTATCGCCTGTCGGAACTGGAATTCGCCCTGAACAAGGTCGGCTGCACCGCCCTGGTCACCGCGACCGCCTTCAAGACCAGCGACTATATGGCCATGGTGCAGAGCCTGGCGCCCGAACTGGCCACGGCGGTGCCCGGCAGTCTCGCCGCCGCGCGCCTGCCCAGGCTCCGCATCGTGATCCAGATCGGCGGGCCGAAGGTCGACGGCACGATCGCCTTCGACGCGGTCGCCGGCCTCGGCGGTACCGCAGAGCGCGCGGCGCTGGCGGCCCTTTCGGGCGAACTCCAGTTCGACGATCCGATCAATATCCAGTTCACCAGCGGCACCACGGGCTCGCCCAAGGGCGTCACGCTGACCCACCACAATATCCTGAACAACGGCTATTTCGTCGGCCGGGCGCTCCGCCTGACCGCGGCCGACCGGGTCTGCATCCCGGTGCCGCTCTACCATTGCTTCGGCATGGTGATGGGCAATCTCGCCTGCGTCACCCATGGCGCCGCCATGGTCTATCCGGGCGAGGGCTTCGACCCGGCGGCGGCGCTGGCGACCGTCCAGGCCGAGAAATGCACCGCGCTCTACGGCGTGCCGACCATGTTCATCGCCGAGCTGGACCATCCGGATTTCACCAAATTCGACCTCGGCTCGCTCCGCACCGGCATCATGGCGGGCTCGCCCTGCCCGATCGAGGTGATGCGCAAGGTCACCTCCCGCATGAACATGCGCGACGTCACCATCGCCTACGGCATGACCGAGACGAGCCCGGTCAGCTTCCAGAGCGCCACCGACGATCCCGAGGAACGCCGCGTCTCCACCGTCGGCCGCATCCACCCCCACCTCGAGGTGAAGATCGTCGACACCGAAGGCCGCGTCGTGCCGCGCGGCCAGGCGGGCGAACTCTGCACCCGCGGCTATTCGGTCATGCTCGGCTATTGGGACGATGCCGCGAAATCGGCCGAAGTGGTCGATGCCGCCGGCTGGATGCACACCGGCGACCTCGCGACGATCGACGACGAGGGCTATTGCAACATCGTCGGCCGCATCAAGGACATGGTGATCCGCGGCGGCGAGAACCTCTATCCGCGCGAGATCGAGGAATTCCTCTTCACCCATCCGAAGATCCAGGCGGTGCAGATCTTCGGCGTCGCCGATTCGAAATATGGCGAGGAACTCTGCGCCTGGGTCGTGCTGCGCACGGGCGAGGCGATGACGGCCGATGACCTCCGCGATTTCTGCCGCGGGAAGATCGCGCACCACAAGATCCCCCGCTATGTCGAATTCGTGGCAGAGTTCCCGATGACCGTGACCGGCAAGGTGCAGAAATTCATCATGCGCCGCGCGGTCGAGGACCGGCTGGGCCTGAAGGCGGAAAAGACCGCCTGAGGGCCGGCCGCCGCGCCGTCGCGCGACTGTTCGTTCAGGAGAATCAGCAATGACCGATACCGCCATCAGACCCGTGCTCGCCGAAGCGGCCTGGCCGGCCGAAGGGGCGATGCTGCAGGCCCGGCGCCTCGGCCTCGCCGTGCTCGGCATCGCCGCCCTCAGCCTGGCCGCCAAGATCGGCGTGCCGATGTGGCCGTCGCCGGTGCCGGTCACCCTCGGCACTTTCGCCGTGCTCACCATCGGCGTCGCCTATGGCCCCCGGCTCGGCCTCGCCACCATCCTCGGCTATCTCGCGGTTGGTGCGCTCGGCTTCGACGTCTTCGCCGGGTCTTCGGCGAGCAACAACGGGCTCAGCTACATGCTGGGCGGTACCGGCGGCTATCTGGCCGGCTGGGTGGTGGCAGCGCTGGCGCTCGGCTTCGCCGCCCGCCGCGGCTTCGACCGCAGCATCACTGGCATGGCGCTCACCCTCTTGGTGGGCAATGTGCTGATCTATGTCCCCGGCCTGCTCTGGCTGCATCACCTGGTGGCCGGCGGGCTGTTCGACGCTACCCGCTTCGCCTCGCCCTGGGAACAGACGATCGCCTGGGGCCTGACGCCCTATCTGATCGGCGACGCCCTGAAGCTCGCCCTCGCCGCCCTGCTGGTACCCGGCCTCTGGAAACTGGTCGGCGCGTCCCGTCGCTGAACGCCCCCGCATCGCTCCCGAAGGCGTACCGGTACGCCGCCCTTCGTTGACCGCGGCCCGCATCGGCGGCGACAACAGGGACGACCATTCGGGAGCGGTGTTTCATGGAGACAGCGAAACTCGGCGCCGCCCTGGCCACGGCCTGGGCGGTAGCCCTGCATCTGGCCCTGCCGGCGGAGGCCAGCGGGCAATTGCCGGTTCCGCCGGAAACCAGGACCTTCGAATCCCATCAGGCCTGCGTCGCCGCGCTCGACCTCGCGGCGGCGGAAGACCGCCAGCAGGTGGCGCCCCGAACCACTGATGCCAACGGCGACACGCGGGAGGTCGCCCTCGAGACCAAGGGCATCGAGCGGATCGACGCCACCACGGCGCTCTATGATTCGACCCTCTGGTTCCACAACGGCAAATTCCGGCCCGAGCTGCAACAGACCGAGACCACCCACAGTTACGAGCATTTCCTCCGCCGCTGCGATAGTGAGGTGATGACGATCACCGGCGACCGTGGCTATACGCTCGCGACCTTCGATCCCCCGGGCGCAGCGGAAGACGCTACCGATCCGCTCGCGGCATGGATGGCGGCGCCGGGCCACGCGCGGGACGGTATGATCGAACTGACCGGCAAGCCCCACGGCGACTATCACCGCGGCTACCGCTGCCCGAGCTACGAGGCGGCGACTTTCGTGGTCTCGATCGTCGAGAAGGCCCATCTCCACGAGAAGAAGCCCGAAGACCTGCGCGCCACGCTGCTCAGGTCGCTCTCCGGCGGGAACTGTGTCCCGGCGCCCGCGGGACGCTATCGGCCGCTGCAACTCGGCAATGTCTCGGTGATCGACAATGGGCCGGAGGCCGAGGAAGAGTGGACAGCGCTTCACGTGACCGCGCCAGGGGGCGAGGAGATCGGCCTCGTCTATGACGCCAGCGTCTTCGCCTTCACCGACTGAAACGGCGGCCAGGACGCGAGATGGCGAAACCACCGGCATGGAGCGGGCGCAGGCTGTTGCTGACCTATGGCGCGGCCCTCGCCGCCATCGCGGTCTTCACCCTGATGCCGCTCGCCTCCGTCTTCACTGCTGCCTGGATCGCCGATTCCCAGGGCTGCATCCTGAACGAAGGCAACCCGCATCCCTGCCCGATTCTCGACCTGGACGCCGGCCCGCTGCTCTATGACATGCTGGTTGCCGGCTGGCTGATGCTCTTCACCCTGCCCGCGGGCGCCATCCTGCTGATCGCGTGGATGCTCGTCCTCGCCATCCATCTGTGGCGCCGGGCCCAGGGCCCTGTCGGGGATTTTCGGTGAGGTGGCGCGACCAAAAAGGGCGATTGGCTGGGGGACCTGGATTCGAACCAGAGCTACCGGAGTCAGAGTCCGGGGTTCTACCGCTAAACTATCCCCCAGCGGGATCGTCGCGACGAGGCCGGGAACATAGTGTCGGCCGATGCGCCTGTCAATCGGGCTTTGACGGCCGAAACAGGTTTGACATTTGGGTCCGCGGCTCTATAGTGCGCGACCTACGCCGGGGTGGGATGCATCCCGGCTCGTCGTTTTATGGATCCTACCCGCTCGGTGCGGGACGCGATACCGCGGAAGAGCTGGCGGCTACGGAAACATGAGCAAGCGCGTT
This sequence comes from Zavarzinia sp., assembly GCA_041915065.1. Classification (GTDB taxonomy): domain Bacteria; phylum Pseudomonadota; class Alphaproteobacteria; order Zavarziniales; family Zavarziniaceae; genus Zavarzinia. The sequence goes on along the minus strand of JAYSCC010000276.1, from coordinate 279 downwards.
CAAGCGAAGTACAAGATCAACCGTCGTCTGGGCGAAAACCTCTGGGGTCGTCCCAAGAGCCCGGTCAACAAGCGCGAATACGGCCCGGGCCAGCATGGCCAGCGCCGCAAGGGCAAGGTTTCCGACTTCGGCACCCAGATGGTCGCCAAGCAGAAGCTCAAGGGCTACTACGGCAACATCACGGAGCGGCAGTTCCGCAACCTCTATGCGGAAGCCGTGCGCTGCAAGGGCGACACCGGTGAGAACCTGGTCGGCCTCCTGGAGCGCCGCCTGGACGCC
>JAYSCC010000275.1:0-4884 GCA_041915065.1 Zavarzinia sp. | reverse complement strand
GAGGTTGGAAACGGACATCGTGGGTTCCCCCCAATTGGACACCCCGTCAGCCTCGGCCTCGATTACGGCCCCGCCATGGGCCTTGCGTGGCGCCCGTGCGGCGGCAGGCTGGAATCCGGCACAATTCCGCCACGAATCGTCAAGTCACGGACCCGAAACAGAAAGGGCCGCAGCATCGGCTGCGGCCCTTCCGAAGGTCTCGGCGATCGATCAGGCGGCCTTGGGGGCGGCCTTGCGGATCGCTTCGTCGACGTGGTCTTCGAACTGGGCGAAGTTGTCGATGAAGAGCTTCACCAGGTGCTTGGCCTGGGCGTCATAGGCGGCCTTGTCGGCCCAGGTCTGACGCGGGTCCAGGATCTCGTTCTGCACGCCGGGGACCGCGACCGGAACCTCGAAGCCGAAGTTCGCATCCTTGCGGAACTGCGCCTTGTTCAGCGAGCCGTCGAGGGCGGCGCGCAGCAGGGCGCGGGTGACCGCGATCGGCATGCGATGGCCGACGCCGAACACGCCGCCGGTCCAGCCGGTGTTGACGAGCCAGCAGGAGACGCCGTGGTTGGCGATCTTGTCCTTCAGGATGTTGCCGTAGACCGTCGGGTGACGCGGCATGAAGGGGGCGCCGAAGCAGGTCGAGAAAGTCGCCTGCGGCTCCTTGCCCAGGCCCTTCTCGGTGCCGGCGACCTTGGCGGTGTAGCCCGACAGGAAGTGGTACATCGCCTCTTCCGGCGACAGGCGCGAGATCGGCGGCAGCACGCCGAAGGCATCGGCGGTCAGCATGATGATGTTCTTCGGATGGCCGGCGACGCCGGTGGCCGAAGCATTGGCGATGAAATCGAGCGGATAGGCGCCGCGCGAATTCTCGGCCAGGGTGGCGTCGTCGAGGTCGAGCACGCGGGTGTCGGGATCGATCACCACATTCTCGAGCACGGTGCCGAAGCGCTTGGTGGTCGAGTAGATTTCCGGCTCGGCACTGGCCGAGAGGCGGATCATCTTGGCGTAGCAGCCGCCTTCGAAGTTGAACACGCCGTCTTCCGACCAGCCGTGCTCGTCGTCACCGATCAGCTCGCGCTCGGGATCGGCCGAAAGGGTGGTCTTGCCGGTGCCCGAAAGGCCGAAGAAGACCGCCGAGTCGCCGGCCTTGCCGACGTTGATCGAGCAGTGCATCGGCATCACCGACTTGGTCGGCAGCAGATAGTTCAGGATCGTGAAGACCGACTTCTTGATCTCGCCGGCATAGGAGGTGCCACCGATCACGATCGTCTTCTCGGCGAAGTCGACGACGATGAAGGTCTCGGTCTTGGTGCCGTCCACGGCCGGGTCGGCCAGCAGGTTCGGCACGTCGATGATGGTGAAGTCCGGCACGAAATCGGCCAGTTCCTCACGCGCCGGACGGACCAGCAGGTTGCGGATGAACAGCGAATGCCAAGCGAATTCGGTGATCACGCGGACCTTGACGCGGTTCGCCGCATCGGCGCCGCCGTGGAGGTCCTGCACGAAGACATCGCGATTCTGCAGATAGGCCTTCACCTTGGCACGCAGGCCGGCCGCCTTTTCAGGGGTGATCGGCTGGTTCGACTTGCCCCACCACACGGTGGATTCGGTCTCGGCGTCCTTCACGGTGAACTTGTCGGTAGCCGAACGGCCGGTGTGCTGACCGGTCTTCACGACCAGCGGGCCGCCCTGGGCGACCACGCCTTCCCCGCGGCGGATGGCCTCTTCATAGAGGGCCGGGGCTTCGAGGTTCCAGTAGGAAGCGGCAACGTTGCGGATGCCCTGGAGTTCGAGGCCGTGGCGCGAAATATGGGTGCCAATCTGGCGCAATGTACTTCTCCGCGGATGTCGGCGCGGGATGACGATCCCGCTGCGGGTTATCAGAAGACGACGTAGAAACACTCGCAGCCCAGATGGGTTGCGCGACCGGCGCAAAATAATTTTGTCATGCAAGGCTCGCAACCGGTCAGTTGGCCGCAATTGGCGGCAATTCGTCTTAAGTTGCCGCCTGGCGCGCCACCTTGACAAGCTCGACCAAGGATTTTCTCGCCTCGGTTGCATTTCGTACCGGTGCGTGGAAGGCGATGCGGCATCGGGTCGCGGGGCCGGCCATCAGGTCGATGCCCTCGGGATCGATCGCCACCATGCGCCAGGCATCCGCCGGCCGCCCGGCCAGCACGGTCGCGTAAAGGGCGACGGCATCGCCATGGTCGGCATTCATATGGGCGACGATGTCCGGCTCGGCCGCCGCCAGTTCCGCCGCCTCCGCCTCGGCCGGAAACAGGAAGTCGGCGCCGTCGATCCAATGGATGCGCCCGAAGCCGGCGACCAGATGGACCCGTTCGACCTCGAGACGCCAGACCGCGAAATCCGGGAAATCGCGGTACATCGCCGCTTCCGGGTGATGGGCGACGAACCGTTCCTTCAGCGCCGGATCGTCGACCTTGGCCATGCGCCCGACCAGGGTGGCGCGGGCACCGGTCAGCCGGGCCTCCAGCCCCGCCGTATCATCGAACAGCAAGGCCGCGGCCGGATCGGCCTCCAGCGCCTTGGTGTGTTCGGCGAGGCGCGAGATGAAGAGCAGCGGCCGCCCGGCATGATCGAGCGCGGTCAGCACCAGCGAGGCGTAAGGATGCCCGTCCGCCGGCAGGCGCACGGCCAGCGCCGCGGTGGCGGCACGGCGGACCAGGTGGCGGGCGAGCGTGGCGGGGGTCTGGCTTGGTTCGGTCATCGTTCTGGTCCGGCTGCGGCCCCGATCATAGACATGCGCGGCCGCCGGTCCACCATGCGGCATGACGCCGGACCTCGCCGAACCGGCTTGCAAACTGGCGGCGCCGCCCCAACCTTGCCAAAATCACGGTCCAGGAGAATAAGCGTGGCGCCGGCCGCTCATCGGGGGGCGCTCACAGGCCGAGGACAATGTCGAAACATATTCCCAAGATCGCCCTGGTCGACGACGACCGCAACATCCTGACCTCGGTCTCGATCGGTCTCGAAGCGGAAGGCTTCGCGGTCGAGACCTTCACCGACGGGGCCGCGGCCCTGGCCGCCTTCGGCCGCTCGCCGCCGGATCTCGCCGTGCTCGACATCAAGATGCCGCGCATGGACGGGATGGAGGTGCTGCGCCGCCTGCGCCAGGCGTCCAGCCTGCCGGTGATCTTCCTGACTTCGAAGGACGACGAGCTGGACGAGGTCCTGGGCCTGCGCATGGGCGCCGACGACTATATCCGCAAGCCCTTCTCGCAGCGCCTGCTGATCGAGCGGATCAAGTCGCTGCTGCGCCGGGCCGATGCCGTGGCCGAGGGCGGCGACGCCAAGCCCGAGCCCTTGATGGTGCGCGGCCGCCTGACCCTCGACCCGCTGCGCCACGCCTGCACCTGGGACGACCAGCCGGTCACCCTGACGGTGACCGAATTCCTGATCCTGCAAGCCCTGGCCCAGCGGCCGGGCCATGTGAAGAGCCGCGACCAGCTCATGGACGCGGCCTATGACGATCAGGTCTATGTCGACGACCGCACGATCGACAGCCACATCAAGCGGCTGCGCAAGAAGTTCAAGTCGGTCGACGCCGATTTCGCCTCGATCGAGACGCTCTACGGCATCGGCTACAAGTTCGACGAGACCTGAGGCCCTTGTCCCCCCACCGCTCCCTTCGGCGCGATTTACGGCCGCGCGGCCGCGGCCCCTTCTCGTCGCTGACCCGGCGCATCCTGGCGGTCAATGTGGTGGCGCTCGGCGTCCTGGTCGGCGGCGTGCTCTATCTCGACCAGTTCCGGGCCAGCCTGGTGACCCAGCGCGCCGAAGCCCTGCTGACCCAAGGCGAGATCATCGCCGGCGCCCTCGGCCTCGCTGCCTCATCGGGGCCGGAGGCGACCGATCTCGACATGGAGCCGGCGCGCGCCCTGCTACGCCGCCTGACCGACCCGACCCAGACCCGCGCCCGCCTGTTCAACAACGACGGCCGCCTGGTCGCCGACACCAACGACCTGCGCATGGACGCCCAGGTCAGCCGGGTCGAGCTGCCGCCGCCGGACGAGGGGCCGGGCTTCATCGAATTCCTCTACGACCTGATCGAGCCGCTGCTGCCCGCGGCGCGCCACCTGCCGGTCTATCACGACTATCCGTTGCAGCAGGCGCGCGACTATCCGGAAGCCATGGCGGCGCTGGCCGGCAGCACCGGCGCGATCGAGCGCATGACGGCGGACGGCACGCCGCACATCTCGGTGGCGATCCCGGTGACCCGCTTCCGGAAGGTGCTCGGCGCCCTCGTCCTCTCGGTCGAGGCCCATGACATCGACCAGGCGATTCGAGCCGAACGGCTCGCCATCCTCGAGGTCTTCGGCGTGGCGCTGGCCGTCACCGTGCTGATGTCCTTCTTCCTGGCGCGCACCATCGCCCAGCCGGTGCACCGCCTGGCCGAGGCGGCGGAGCAGGTGAAGGCCGGCCGCGGCCAGCGCATCCCGGTCCCCGACTTCAGCCGCAGGCGCGACGAGATCGGCGATCTCTCGATCGCCCTCCACGACATGACCGACGCCCTCTATGGCCGGATCGACGCGATCGAAGCCTTCGCCGCCGACGTCGCCCATGAATTGAAGAACCCGCTCTCCTCGATCCGCAGCGCCGTCGAGGCCTGGGCGCGGACCAAGGACCCCACCGCCCGCCAGCGCCTGACCGAGATCATCGAGATCGACGTCCGCCGCCTGGACAAACTGATCTCGGAAATTTCCGACGCCTCCAGGCTCGATGCCGAAATGGCGCGCGACGAGCGGCAGAAAATCCAGATCGACCTGCTGCTGACCGGCCTGGTCGATACCTATGCCGATCTCGACCGCGAGAACTGGCCGGGCTTCGTCCTGGCGGTCACGGCAGAGGCCCGCAACATGGCCGCCTTCAGAT
>JAYSCC010000274.1:0-4884 GCA_041915065.1 Zavarzinia sp. | reverse complement strand
TGAGGCGGAGGAAGCGACCGCGGCAGCGCCGGCCCGGGTGCGCCGGTCGGCGCGCCTGCGCCGGGCCTTGCCCGACGCGCTCGGCCAATTGGCCGCCCTGCTCGATGCCGGCCTGACGCTCGACCGTGCGCTGGCGCTTCTGGCCGAGAGTTGCGAGGAGCCGGGTCTCGGCGCCGCCTTCCTGGCCCTGCGGGAAAGGGTCAAGGCGGGCGCCACGGTCGCCGCCGCCATGGCCGAGGCGAAGGGAGTCTTTCCGCCCGCCGCGGTCGCCCTGGCCGAAGCGGGGGAGAGTGCCGGGGCCCTCGGCCCGGCCCTCGGCCGCCTGGCCGAAGGACTGGCGCGGGAGGAGGAACTTAGCCGCACCCTGACCTCGGCCCTGTTCTACCCGGCCTTGCTGCTGGTGGTCGCGGGCGGCGTGGTGCTGCTCATGCTGCTGGTCGTCGTGCCGCAGTTCGAAGACCTTTTCGCCGACATGGGCGGGCGGCTGCCGGTGATGACGCGGATGGTGGTGGCTGCCAGCCATCTGCTGCGCGATTTCGGCCCCGTCGTCCTGGTGCTGGCGGTTGGCGGCTTCTTCTTCCTGCGCCGTCGCCTGACCCGGCCGGAGGCGCGGGCGGCACTCGACGCCCGGCTGCTCCGCCTGCCTATCCTGGGACGCCTGATCGCGGCGGCGGAGACGGCGCGTTTCGCGCGGAGCCTGGGCACCCTGGCGGAGAGCGGCGTCGCCCTGCCGGCGGCGCTTCGGATCGCCGGCCGCGTGATGGCGAACAGCGCCATGGCGGCCAAGGTCGAAGCGGTGGCGACCGGGCTCGGCGAAGGCGCCGGCCTGGCCGGGCCGCTCGCCGCGGCGGGGATTTTCCCGCCCCTCGCCATCGGTTTCATCAAGACGGGGGAGGAGACCGCCCGGCTCGGCCCCATGCTGCTCCGCCTCGCCGACGTGCTGGAGCGCGAGACCCGCGCGGCGACCACCCGCGCCCTTTCCCTGCTCACCCCGGTGGTCACCATCGTCCTCGGCATCGTCGTCGCTTTGGTGATCGCCGCCCTCATGTCCGCCGTCCTCGGCATCAACGACCTAGCCCTGCAATGACCCGAAACGACAAGGCCCGGCGCCAGGCCGGCTTCACCCTGATCGAGCTTCTGGTGGTGCTCGCCATCCTCGGCCTGCTGGCGGCCGTGGTCGGGCCCCAGGTGCTGAAATATCTGGGCTCGTCGCGCAGCCAGGCGGCGCGGGTGCAGGTGCAGAACATCACCGCCGGGCTCGAACTCTACCGCCTCGACACCGGCCGCTACCCGAGCGACGCCGAGGGTCTGGCCGCCCTGATGGCGGCGCCGGCCGCGGCACCCGGCTGGAACGGCCCCTATCTCCGCCGGGCCGAGGGCCTGCGTGATCCCTGGGGCCGGCCCTATCTCTACAAGATGCCGGGTGCCCACGGCGAAGTGGACGTCTATAGCCTCGGCGCCGACGGGGCGGAGGGCGGCACCGGCGAGGACCAGGATGTCGGCAACTGGTGAGCGCGGCGCGACGCTGATCGAAATGCTCGTGGTCTTCGCCATTCTCGCGCTGACGGCGGCCATCGCGGCGCCCTCCATGGATCGGGCGCTAGGCCGGGGCGGCCTCGCTGCGGCCAAGGCGAAGCTGGGCGCCGACCTCCGCCTGCTGCGGGGCGAGGCGTTGCGCCGGGGCGTGCCCGCGGTCCTGACTCCGGGTGGCACCGCCTATGACGCGGGCGGACGGCACCGCGACCTCGCCCAGGGCATCACTTTGGCCGGTCCCGCCATCGCCTTCTTCCCCGACGGTTCGGGCAGCGGCGGCACCGTGACCCTGCGCCGCGGCGGCCAGAGCGTGGCGGTGGCTGTCGATGCCGCCACCGGGGCGGTCCTGCCGTGAGACCGGCGGTATCCCAGGCGGGCACCGGACTGGTCGAAGTGCTGGTCGCCCTGGCGCTGGTCGCGGGCGGACTCGCCCTGCTGTTCGGTAGCGGCGGTGACGGGGCGCTGCGCCAGCGCCGCGCCAACGATGTCCAGGCCGCCCTCCTGGTCGCCGAATCCCGGCTGGCCGCTGGCATCGCGACGCCGCTGGCACCGGGCCGGGTCGACGGGCGGGAGGGGCCGCTCGTCTACAGCGTCACCACCTCGCCTTACGGTGCGGCGGAGGGCAGCACCGCCGGCCGGCTGTGGCTGGTCACGGTGAGTGTCGGCCGGCCGGGCGGCAAGCCGCTCGCCAGTCTGAGGAGCCTTCGCCTTGGCCCGCCCTGACGCCCGCTGCCAGCGCGGCCTGAGCCTGCTGGAGAGCCTGGTCGCCTTGGCGGTGACCGGGCTGTTGGCCGGCCTCGCCCTCGAAGGGGTGGCGGCATCGCGCCGCCTGGTCGAACGCTCCGGCCGTCAGGCTGCGGTCGCGGAGCGGATCGAGGGCGCGCAGATGGCACTACGCCGTCAGCTCACCAGGGCCTTTCCCGAGACGCGGATGGCGGATGGCATCGTCTTCACCGATTTCGACGGGACGTCCGACCGCTTGGCCTTCGTCGCCCCGCCGCCGGCGGCGGCGGGACCGGGACCGTTACAGGGCTTTTCGCTGTTCCTCGACGGCGCGGGATCGCTGGTGCTGGCGGCTGCCGGGACGCGGCAGGTGCTGCTCGACCATGTCGCCCGTCTCGATCTCGCCTATGCCGACGACCGCGGACAATGGCAGGCGAGCTGGCGGCAGCGTTCGGAATTGCCGGCGCTGATCCGCGTCGAACTCGAATTTCCCGCGGGCGACGGGCGCTGGTGGCCCGGCCTCCTGGTCCATCCGGCGATCGGCCTCGACGCCGACTGCGTGCTGGCCGACCGCGGCACCACCTGCGAGGGACGCTGACCATGGACGCGAAGGCCCTCCTCACCATGGACATGACCACCCTGGGCCGTCTGCTCCGGCGGGGTTGGGACGCTTGGACGGCGGAACTGACGGCGGCGCTGCCGGCCCATTTCCGCCGCACATCGGGGCCGGTGATCGCCACGCTGGAAGACGGCGGACTGATCTTTCGCCGCCAGGGCCGGCCTGTCACGGCCACGGCGACGGCGCTGGCCGCTGTGCCGGCCGAGGCGGTGCTGATCGGTGAGTTCGACTATCCGGTGCTGGCGCCGGACGACCTGCGCCAAGCCCTCGCCCTCGATCTCGACCGCCTGACGCCGTTCCGGGCGGACGAGGTCGCCTTCGACGTCGAGATCCTGTCGGCACCGGAGCAGCGGGGCGGCGTCGGGCGGATCGCCCTCGGCCTGGTCCGGCGGCGTGACCTCGACGGTCTCGCGGCGGGATTCGCGGCGCGCGGCTACCGGCCGTCCGGCTTCGCTCTGGTCGAGGTGGGGAGCGGGCGGGTCCGCTTCGCCTTCGGCGGTACGGTGGCCAAACACGCGACGTCGAGCCGGTTGCTGCCCTGGCTCCGCCTCGCGGTCGGGCTCTTCCTGCTGCTCGACCTCGGCCTCGTGGTTGAGCGCGACCGCCAGTCGCTGGCCGAATTGCGCGCGGCGGTCGAGGCCGAGCGGCCCCTGATCGAGCGTGCCCGCAACCTCCGCGCCAAGGTCGAGACGGAGGAGGCACGGCGCCGCGCCCTCGGTGCCGGTGGGGCCACCACCACGCTGGCCCTGCTCGACGAGGTCACCCGCTTGTTGCCGGACGGCGCCTATCTCGAACGGTTGAGTATCGACGGCGGACGCCTGCACCTGGCTGGGCGAGCGCAGGATCCGTCGGGTCTGCCGGCGTTGTTGGCCTCGTCGCATCTGTGGCACGGGCTGAGCGCGGCCCCGGCGACGTCCGGTCAATTCGCCTTCGACGCCAGCCTGGGAGCGGCGCCATGAGGCCTTTGCAGGCGAGAGAGCGGCGGGTGCTGGCGCTCGGTTCGGCGGCGGCGCTGGTCCTGTTGCTGGCCAGTTTCGTGGTGATCCCGCTGGTCGCCGGCTTCGGCGAGCGGGCGGTGGAACGGGAAGTGCTGGAGCGCGAGGCGGCCGCCGGCCGGCGCCTGCTCGACGGTCTGCCGGCGCTCCGCGAGGCGGCCCGCCGCCAGGCCGAGACGGCGGGCAGTTTCGCGCTCGCCGGGTCGGACGGCGGTGCCGCGCTGGAAACATTGGTGCAGGCGAGCCTGACGGCGGCGGGTATCACGCCCGAAGAAGCCGCTGCCGAAGCCCCGGCGGAAGACGCCGCCCGGGTGCGGGTGCGTGTCCACCTGCCGCTCGAGCAATTATACGGCTGGCTGCGTGGCCTCGCCGCCGAGGCGCCTTTCGTGCGGGTCGACCAGATCGACATCGAGGGCGAAGGCGATGCGGCGGCACTGAACCTGCGGGTCCGGCTCTCGGTCCCCGCAGACGGAAAGGGAGGCGGGGATGCGACAGGCAGTGCCCTGGGCGGCGGCTAGTCTCCTTCTGGCGGCGCTCGCCGTCTTTCAACTCGCGCTGCCGCTCACCGGCGGACCGGTGGCGGACGACGGTCTGGCGCCGCGCCTGCCCGCCGCGACGACCGCGGCGGCCCCCGACCTGCCCGGGATCCTGGAGCGCCCCATGTTCGCGGAGAGCCGGCGTCCGGCCGTGGCTGTCGCGGAGGCGCCCTTCGGCCTGCTCGGCGTCGTCACCGGCGGCGGCATGGCGACGGCCTGGCTGCGCCTGCCCGACGGCAGCACGGCGCGGGTTCGTCCGGGCGACAGCGCCGCCGGCTGGCAGCTCTTCTCGATCGAGCCGCGCCGCGTCGTGCTGGGTCGCGGCGGCGACACCATCGTGCTCAGCATCGAAGCCGCCGCCGCGTCCGCCGCAACATCGGCCCCGATCCCGTCTTCCGCCGCATCGCCCGCGCCTGTTCTACCGGTGCCGGGCAGCGCCCCTTTGCCGCCCTGGCTGCCCCCCGAAATGCGGAGCTTG
>JAYSCC010000273.1:0-4947 GCA_041915065.1 Zavarzinia sp. | reverse complement strand
GTGTCCTGGTGCTGAACGCGGCCGACAAGATGGACCGCTACGGCAACAAGGTGGCGGCCAAGGAAATCGCCATGATCAAGGTCGCGGCCCCCAACATGGCCTGCAAGGTGATCGATTGGGCGATCCAGGTTCACGGCGGCGGCGGTGTCTCCAATGATTACGGCCTCGCCTATGCCTATGCCGGTGCCCGCACCCTTCGCCTCGCCGACGGGCCGGACGAAGTGCACCGGAACCAGATCGCCAAGATGGAACTGAAGCGGACCCAGTGAGCGGAGTTGCTGCGATGAGCGTGAAATCCCTGTTCGACCTGACCGGCAAGGTCGCCCTGATCACCGGCGGTTCCCGCGGGCTCGGCCTCCAGATGGCCGAGGCGCTGGGCGAAATGGGCGCCAAGGTGGCGATCGCGGCCCGGAAGCCCGCCGAACTCGCCGCCGCCGAAGCCGCCCTGGCGGCCAAGGGCATCGAGGCCCTGGCGGTGCCGGTCGACCTCGGCGACCTCGCCTCGGGTGCGGTCTCCCGCTTGGTCGAGGCCGTGCTGGAGCGTTTCGGCCGGATCGACATCCTGATCAACAATGCCGGCGCCACCTGGGGCGCCAAGGCCGAGGACTATCCCCAGTCCGCCTGGGACAAGGTGATGACCCTCAATGTCGACGCCATCTTCCAGCTCTCGCAGGAAGTCGGCAAGCGGGCCATGATCCCCCAGGGCGGCGGCAAGATCATCAACATCGCCTCGATCGCCGGGCTCGGCGGCAACCCGCCCGAGCTTTCGATGTATACGATCGCCTACAACACCTCGAAGGGTGCGGTGGTGAATTTCACCCGGGCGCTGGCCGCCGAATGGGGCCGCTACAACATCAACGTCAATGCGATCTGCCCGGGCTTTTTCCCCTCGAAAATGTCCCAGGGCCTGCTCGACCGCTTCTCGCAGCAGGTGGTGGCGGCGACCCCGCTGGCCCGGCTCGGCGGCGAGGAGGACATGATGGGCATCGCGGTCTTCCTGGCGTCGGACGCATCGCGTCACATCACGGGCCAGGCGGTCGCGGTCGACGGCGGCGTTTCCGCGGTGTGAGGGCGGCATGACCAAGCATCTCTACTGGCTCGACGACGACACCTGGCAGCAGATCGAACCCCTGCTGCCGAGCGGCGGGCGCGGTGCGCCCCGCGCCGACGACCGGCGGATCATCAGCGGCATCCTGCACATGCTGCATGCCGGCGGGCGCTGGCGTGATTGGCCGGTCGGCCACTACGGCCCCTATGCCACGGTCTGCAACCGCTACGCCCGTTGGCGGAAACAGGGCGTCTGGCCGCTGATCCAGAGCGCCCTGGCGCCGCGGGCCGGGATCAGCCGACAATAGTTTGCCGACGCCGGCCTTCTGGCCGGCTTTGGGTGGGTTGCCTGTCGCCGGCCTTCCGGCCGGCTTCGGGTGGGTTGCTTGTGCGTCGCTCGGCCGGCCGATGCCGGTCTTCCTCGATCCGAAGAGGTTCCATGACGACGACAGACCCGCGGCGGCCACCCTCGCCCCTGCTGATGGCCCTGGAATTCAGGGCCTTCGGCGAATTCGGCCTCTATCTGGCGGCGCGGCCCTGGCTCGACCGGGCGCCGCGGGGCGACGGCCATCCCGTGATGGTGCTGCCCGGCCTCGCCGCCAGCGACGCCTCGACCCTGCCGCTGCGCCGCTACCTGCGCCGTCTCGGCTATGCCGGGCACGGCTGGAAGCTCGGCCGCAACAGCGGCAGGCCCGAGCTGATCGGCGCGCTCGAGGAGCGCCTGGCCGAACTGGCGGCCCGCCACGGCCGCCCGCTCTCCCTGATCGGCTGGAGTGCCGGCGGTCTCTATGCCCGGGAAGTGGCCAAGCGCCGCCCCGCCGATGTCCGTCAGGTCATCACCCTGGGCAGCCCCTTCGCGGGCGAGCACGACGTTTCCAACGTGCGCCGTCTCTACGCCATGCTCAGCGGCCGGCGGAACGACGACCCGGCCCTGCGCGCCCGCCTCCGCGTGCCGCCGCCGGTGCCGGTGACCGCGATCTATACCAGGACCGACGGCATCGTGCCCTGGCAGCGCTGCGTCGAAGGCCCGGGCCCCGGAATCGAGAATATCGAGGTCGAGGGCAGCCATTCCGGCCTCGGCCACAATCCCCTGGTGTTGCACGCCATCGCCGACCGCCTGAGCCTGGCGCCCGGGCAGTGGCGGCCGTTCGAGCGGCGCGGGTTGCGCCGTCTGTTCTATCGGGCGCCACTCGCCCATCCGGCGGAGGCCTGACCATGCAGCAGCTCAGCGGCATCGACACCGCCTTCCTGAACCTCGAAACCAATACCTGCCCGATGCATGTCGGCGGGCTGGTGATCCTGGAACCGCGCCCGGGCCAGCGCCCGGAGCAGAGCTTCCAGGCGATCTACGACCATGTCGAGAGCCGGCTGGACCATATCCCGCCGATGCGCCGGCGCCTCTTGATGACGCCGCTCGACATCGACCACCCCTATTGGGTCGAGGATCCGGATTTCGACCTCGTCCACCACATCCGCCGCCGCGCCCTGCCGAGCCCGGGCGACGATGGGGCCCTGAGCGGCCTGGTCGCCGAACTGGCCGCCAACCGGCTGGACCGCAACCTGCCGCTCTGGGAACTCCATGTCGTCGAGGGGCTCCAGGGCGGCCACATGGCGGCGATCACCAAGATGCACCATGCCGCGATCGACGGCGTCTCCGGCGCCGAGATCCTGGCCACCCTGCTCGACCTGACGCCCGAACCGGCGGTGCTGCCGCCCCCGGCGACACCCTGGAAGCCGGACGACATCCCATCGCTCACCCGGCGGCTCTATACGACCGCGCGCTCGTTGTCCCGGCGGCCGGCGGAAGTCTTCCACCTCCTGCGCTCGACCATGCCGCTGCTCGCCTCGGTCGGGCGCGAGGCGGTCGAGCGCGGCAAGCTGATCCTCCAGGGCGAGGCGACGGGCAGCGTGATGGGCCTCGCCCCGCGCAGCCGCTTCAACCGCCAGATCACCGCGCGCCGCTCCTATGCCTTCGGCTCGCTGCCACTGGAGCGCATCAAGGCGGTGAAGAACCGGCTCGGCTGCACGGTGAACGACGTCGTCCTGGCGATCTGCGCCGAGGCGCTTCGCCGGTATCTCGAGGAGCGGGGCGAGCTGCCGCGCCAGTCGCTGGTCGCGGGCGTGCCCATGTCGATCCGGACCGAGGCGCAGAAGGGCACCGGCGGCAATCAGGTGACTTTCCTCAGGACCGGGCTCCACACCGAGGAGAAGGACCCGGTCGCCCGGCTCCGCCTGATCAGCGCCGAAATGGCCGCGGCCAAGGACAAGATGCGCGCCCTGCCGGCCAGCCTGATGGGCGACTGGGCCAAGATCCCGGCCCCCGCCCTGATGGCGCAGGCGGCCCGCCTCTACGAGAATTTCGGCATCCAGAACTATCACGCGCCGCCCTTCAACGTGGTGATCTCCAACGTTCCGGGGCCGCCGGTGCCGCTCTATTTCGCCGGCATGAAGGTGCTGGCCAATTACCCGGTCAGCATCCCGTTCCACGGCGTCGGCTTCAACATCACGTTGATGAGCTATTGCGGCAAGCTCGACTTCGGCCTGACCGCCGACCGCGACACGGTGCCCGATCCCGAACATTTCGCCGCCCTGATGGAACAGGCGCTGGCCACCCTGGAGAAGATTTGATGACCGAGACCACGAACCGCCAATGGCGCCTCGCCGCCCGCCCGGTCGGCCTGCCCGATCCCTCCGTCTGGCAATGGACGACCGAGGCGGTACCGGCCCCCGGCCCCGGTGAAGTGCTGGTCGAGGTGCACTATCTCTCGCTCGATCCCGCCATGCGCGGCTGGATGAACGAGGGCAAGTCCTATGTCCCGCCGGTCGCCCTCGGCGCCGTCATGCGCGCCCTCGGCGTCGGCCGGGTGATCGCCTCGGGCGCTCCCGGCTTTGCCGTCGGCGATACCGTGGTGGGTATCACCGGGGTGCAGTCCCACGCCCTGCTGTCCGCGGCCGAGGCGACCAAGGTCGATCCCGCGCTGGCGCCCCTGCCCTCCTTCCTCGGCGTTCTCGGCATGACCGGGATGACCGCCTATTTCGGCCTGCTCGACGTCGGCCAGCCGAAGCCGGGCGAGACCGTGGTGGTCTCCGGTGCCGCCGGGGCCGTGGGCGCCCTGGTCGGCCAGATCGCCAAGCTCAAGGGCTGCCGGGTGATCGGCATCGCCGGCGGCGCCGACAAATGCCGCTATCTGACCGAAGACCTCGGTTTCGATGGCGCCGTCGACTACAAGGCGGAGGATGTGAAGAAGGCACTCCGCGCCCTTGCCCCCAAGGGGGTCGACATCTATTTCGACAATGTCGGCGGCGACATTCTCGATGCCGTGCTGAGCCAGCTCGCCCGCCACGCGCGGGTGGTGATCTGCGGCGCCATCTCGCAATACAACAACACCACGGCGGTGAAGGGCCCGGCCAACTATATGTCGCTGCTGGTCAACCGGGCGCGCATGGAAGGCTTCGTCGTCTTCGACTATGCCGCCCGCTACGGGGAAGCCGTGCGCGAGATCGCCGGCTGGCTCGCCGCCGGCAAGGTGACCGCCAAGGAAGACGTGGTCCAGGGCCTGGAGCATTTCCCCGATGCCTTGCTGAAACTCTTCAAGGGCGAGAATTTCGGCAAGCTGGTGCTCCAGGTCGCCTCCTGATGTCACAGGCCGGGGGGTCCCGGCCGTCGATCTTCCGTCACCCACGGAGAAACGACCATGACCCCCCGCCTGAACGCCTATGAGACCGCGCCCGCCGCCATGAAGGCCATGCTGGCGCTGGAAGCCCATGTCCAGCAATCGGGCCTCGAAAAGAGCCTGATCGAACTGGTCAAGACCCGGGCCTCGCAGATCAACGGCTGCGCCTATTGCATCCATATGCACACGAAGGACGCCCGCGCCGCCGGGGAGAGCGAGGCACGCC
>JAYSCC010000272.1:0-4963 GCA_041915065.1 Zavarzinia sp. | reverse complement strand
GCCGATGATGACCGAGGCATGGCCGTAGGTGGAACCGTTGTTCGTCTTCATCCAATACATGAAGATCGGGCCGCCACCACTGAGCAGAAGCTCGATCTCGTCGACCGTGTATTGATAGTTGGTGGAGCAACTATAGACCGGTGCCAGGTGTTCGCGCCGGGCCAGGACTTCGTGGTGATTGGCCAGCAGGGCGTTGGCCTGGGGCGAGCCGGTGGCGAAATGGCCGCGCTGGCCGTTGCCGAGATCGCGGGCATAGAGTTCGGGCAGTCCCTGGCGCGGCCCCGCCTCGAAATAGAAGGCCAGCATGCAGGCGCTGGCATACCAGCAGCCGGTCGGATCGTTCAGGTGCTGGTTGCCCCCGAAATCGAGCTGCGAAACGAAGGGAACGGTCAGGCGGGTGGTCATGGCGGTTCCTCGATCGGGCTGTCACGGCCCATCGACGGCATCATCCGCCCGTCGCAGTCGCGCCGAAATGACGGCGGTCACCATTCGGTCCACCGCTGGTTCGTGTGCCGGAAGTTGCGACCGGCCCCCCGCTGGGCTACAAGGGCGGCATTCAACGCAAGGCGACGGTCGGCGCAAGGGGCAGGGTGATGGCTTCCTATCAATATGTCTTCGTCATGAAGGATCTGTCCAAGACCTATCCGGGCGGCAAGACGGTCCTGAAGAATGTCTGGCTGTCCTTCCTGCCGGGCGCCAAGATCGGCGTTCTCGGCGGCAACGGCGCCGGCAAGTCGACCCTGATGAAGATCATGGCCGGCCTCGACACCGAGTTCCAGGGCGAAGCCTGGGCGGCCGAGGGTGTGAAGGTCGGCTATCTGCCGCAGGAACCCCCGCTCGATCCCAAGCTCGACGTGCTCGGCAACGTCATGCTGGGCGTCGCCCCCGTGAAGCGCCTGCTCGACGAATTCGAGGAAGTCTCGGCCAAGTTCGGCGAAGAGATGACCGACGACGAGATGGACGCCCTGATCGCCCGCCAGGCCGAGCTGCAGGAACAGATCGACGCCAAGGATGCCTGGGACCTCCAGCGTCATGTCGAGATCGCCATGGACGCGCTGCGCTGCCCGCCCGGCGATTCCGACGTGACCAAGCTCTCGGGCGGCGAGCGGCGCCGCGTGGCGCTGTGCCGGCTCTTGCTCGAAAAGCCCGACATGCTGCTGCTCGACGAACCGACCAACCACCTGGACGCCGAGTCGATCTCTTGGCTCGAACGCTTCCTGGAGAATTACGAGGGCACTGTGGTGGCGGTCACCCACGACCGTTACTTCCTCGACAATGTCGCCGGCTGGATCCTGGAAATGGACCGCGGGCAGTGCCTGCCCTTCGAAGGCAACTACTCGGCCTGGATGGAAGCCAAGCGCAAGCGCCAGGAGATCGAGAAGAACCAGGAAGAGTCGCGCCAGAAGGCGATCGAGCGCGAACTCGAATGGATCCGCGCTTCGCCGCGCGCCCGCCAGTCCAAGTCCAAGGCCCGTATCGCCGCTTTCGACCAACTGGTGGCGCAGCAGGGCGACCGCGAGATCGGCCGCTCGACCATCGTCATCCCGCCGGGCCCGCGTCTGGGCGGTCTCGTGGTGGAAGCCAAGAACGTCACCAAGGCCTTCGGCGACCGTCTGCTGATCGACAATCTGTCGTTCAACCTGCCGCCGGGCGGCATCTGCGGCATCATCGGCCCGAACGGCGCCGGCAAGACCACCCTGTTCCGCATGATCACGGGCCAGGAGAAGCCGGATTCGGGCGAAGTCCGCATCGGCGATACGGTCGTCATGGGTTACGTCGACCAGTCGCGTGACGCCCTCGATCCCAACAAGACGGTGTGGGAAGAGGTTTCGGGCGGCTACGAGATGCTGCAGATCGGTAAGCGCGAGATCCAGAGCCGGGCCTATCTCGGTTCGTTCAACTTCCGCGGCGCCGACCAGCAGAAGAAGGTCGGCCAGCTCTCGGGCGGCGAGCGCAACCGCGTGCATCTGGCCAAGATGCTGAAGTCGCAGTCGAACCTGCTGCTGCTCGACGAACCGACCAACGATCTCGACGTCGACACGCTGCGCGCGCTCGAAGAAGCGCTGCTCGATTTCGCCGGCTCGGTCATGGTGATCTCCCACGACCGTTACTTCCTGGACCGTATCTCGAGCCATATCATGGCCTTCGAGGGCGACAGCCATGTCGAGTGGTTCGAGGGCAATTATCAGGAATACGAGGCGGACCGTCACCGCCGCTTCGGCACCGATGCGGACCAGCCGCACCGGATCAAGTACAAGCCGCTGACCCGCGGCTGATTCAGGCATCGACCGTCCCGGCTTCGCGGCCGGGACGGCGGGCCGATCAGGCCGCCGGCCAGAGCCAGGCGGCCCCGCGCACGCCCGAGGAATCGCCGTGCCGCGCCCGGCGGATCGGGGTCGAGCAGGTGTCGGAAAAGACCCAGGGGCCGAGCAGGCCGGGCAGGGTGGAATAGAGCGCCTCGATGTTGGAGAGGCCGCCCCCCAGCACGATGACATGGGGATCCAGGATATTGATCACCGTGGCCAGCGCCCGGGCCAGGCGCTTCGTGTAGCGGTGCAGGCTCTCGCCGGCCGCGAAATCGCCGGCCGCGGCGGCGGTAGCGATCTCATGGGCGGTGAGGGGCAGGCCGCCCGCAGCCTGGTGGTCGAGTGCGAGGCCGGGGCCGGACAGGAAGGTCTCGATGCAGCCCTGCTTGCCGCAGTAGCAGGCCGGGCCGGGGCGTTCCTCGTCGCGCGGCCAGGGCAGGGGATTGTGGCCCCATTCCCCGGCGATCGCATTGGGGCCTTGCAGCGGCTTGGCCCCGACCACGATGCCGCCGCCGACCCCGGTGCCCAGGATCACGCCGAAGACCGAGGCAGCCCCGGCTCCCGCCCCGTCGGTCGCCTCGGAAAGGGCGAAGCAATCGGCGTCGTTGGCGAGACGCACGGGCCGCTCGAGGGCGGCACCCAGATCGCCCGCGAGGTCGCGGCCGATCAGCTCGGTCGTGTTGGCGTTCTTGATCAGGCCGCTTGCCGGGGAAATGGCGCCCGGAATGCCGACGCCGACCGTGCCGGTACCGCCCAGCGTCGCCTCGACCCCGCGGACCAGCCCGGCGATCGACTGCACGATCGCGTCATAGCCGCCCCGGGGCGTCGTCGCGCGGCGGCGCAGCACCTCCCGCCCGCCGGCATCGAGCGAGACGATCTCGGTCTTGGTGCCGCCGAGGTCGATGCCATGGCGGAACGGGGGCGGCTCACCAGCCAAGATCGGCCAGCTCCCGCTCGATCAGGGCACGGACCTCGGCCCAGTCATCGACCCGGTGGTGGCAATGTTCGGCCGGCCCGATCAGCCGCGCCAGCCGCGGATCGGCGACGAAATGGACCCGCTGTACGTCCGGCGCCGCCTGAGCGACCGAGGTGTGGTTGTGCGGGATGTCGTCGAGGAAATAGACCGGGGCCTGCACGCGGTCGGCCAGATGGCGCACCACCGGCCCCTTGAGGCCGACGTTGGCGACGATCGGATAGGGCATGCCGGCGGCGGCCAGCGCCCGCTCCCGGGCCTGGCGCGAGGCTTCCGGCAGGTTGGAGAGGACCAGGATTTGGGCCTTCAGGGCGAGGGCGGCGAGCGCCTCGGCAGCGCCCGGCACCGGCGTCATGGTCTCGGTCCGCTCGGCGAAGAAGCCGTCGAGCAGGGCCTTGGCCACCTCGACCGGCGCCATCTCCTCGGTCGCGGCATTCTTGATGTTGCCGACCAGGGCGAAGGAGGAGAGGTCCAGGTAATGGCCATTGTCCTCGAGATAGGCTTCGAAGCCCTGGAGGAACAAGAACAGCACTTCGTCCGCATCGGTGATCACCAAGGGCCGCCCGGCTTCGATCACCAGGGCGTCGAGTTGGGGCTGCACGCGGTCGTGGATGGTGGGGCCTTGATGGGCGGACATCAGAGCGCCCCCCGGTCGCCGGGCGTGCCGCCGGGCAGTTCGAAACGGGCGCGCATTGGTTCCTCCGGCTTCAAATCGGCAGCAGCGGCGAAGGCAGTGACCCGCGAATCGTCGCCCAAGATGAAGTCGAGCACGCCGCCCAGCACGGCGGGATCCGCCGCCGCCTGCCGCAATGCGGTTGCATCCATGCCGCTCTCCCTCATGAATTCGTGCAGCAGCGTCTCGTCGCTGGCAACATGGGCGAGTGCCAGCAGGGCGATGGTCTCCGCTCTATCGCGTTTCATGCCTTTTCGGTCTCCTGCCCGCCACGATCCGCTCTTCGATTTGGCCGCGTTTCATTGTAGTGCTTAGCCGTCGATCGGCGGGCGAGGGCACCTTGCCGGGGCTCGCGGGCGCGGTCAACGGCCGCGCGACGGTCGACAGTGGACTGGCGGCGGTGGCAGGTGGCGCCAGGGCGGTTGCGGATCGGCGGTCGATATTTCGGCAGTAGGCGACGCGGGGCAGGGATGACGGCGAAGGTACTCGTGGTCGACGACGTCCACGTGATCCGCAAGGTGTTGGAAGCCAAACTGGTCGCGGACTTCTTCGAGGTCGTGCTGGCTGGCAGTGGCCACGAGGCGCTCGAAAAGGCGCGGAGCGAGAGCCCGGACATCATCCTGCTCGACGTCATGATGCCTGACATCGACGGTTTCGAAGTCTGCCGCCGGCTGAAGGCGGATCCGCTCACCCGCCATATCCCCGTCGTCATGGTGACCGGCCTTGATCAGCCGCGCGATCGGGTCGCCGGGCTCCAGGCCGGGGCGGACGATTTCCTGACCAAGCCGACCAATGATACCGCCCTTTTCGCCCGGGTGCGCAACCTGGTCCGGCTGAAGACCATGTTCGACGAACTCCGCCTGCGCGAGGTGACCGGGCTCGGCCTCGGCCTCACCATGCCGTCGGACGACCTGTCCGATGCCGCGGCGCTGCAGAACGCCAAGATCCTTGTGGTGGAGAACGATCCGGAATCCGCCGAGGGGATCGCCCGGATCCTGTCCGGTCATCCCG
>JAYSCC010000271.1:0-4997 GCA_041915065.1 Zavarzinia sp. | reverse complement strand
AGGAACTGGAGCACGCGATGAGCAATGCCGCCAACGGCAAGCCCGCCGGCGACCAAGGTGCCGATGCGGCCAAGGTCCGCCTGTGGTCCTTGACGCTGGGCAGTATCGGCGTCGTCTACGGCGACATCGGCACGAGCCCCCTCTACGCCTTCCGCGAAGCCCTGCTGCATACCGCGTCGATCGAGCCGGTGACCGAGCCCATGGTGCTCGGCGTGCTCTCGCTCATCCTGTGGTCGCTCATTCTGATCGTGACCATGAAATATGTCGTCCTGTTGCTCAGGGCCGACAACAACGGCGAAGGCGGCATTCTTTCGCTCATGGCGCTGGCCCGGCGGGCGATGGCGCGGCGATCGTCCTTCGTGCTCATGCTCGGCATCATCGGCGCCTCGCTGTTCTATGGCGATGCCGTGATCACGCCGGCGATTTCGGTGCTCTCGGCGGTCGAGGGTCTGAAGCTGGTGACGCCGGCCTTCGACCATTATGTCGTCGTCATCACCATCGTCATCATCTTCGCCTTGTTCTACGTGCAGAGCCGGGGCACGGCCAAGGTCGCCGCCTTCTTCGGGCCGATCACCACGGTCTGGTTCATCGCCATCGCGGTCGCGGGCGCCAGCCATCTGTTCGACCATCCGGCCGTGCTGCTGGCCTTCAACCCGGCCTATGCCCTCGACTTCCTGATCCGCCACGAGACTGTCGGCGTGATCGCCCTCGGCTCCGTCCTGCTGGCGGTGACCGGCGCCGAAGCGCTCTATGCCGACCTCGGCCATTTCGGCCGGGCGCCCATCCGCCTCGCCTGGCTCGGCCTGGTGTTTCCCTCGCTCACCCTGAACTATCTGGGTCAGGGCGCGCTGGTGCTGTCCGATCCGAAGACGCTGGAAAATCCCTTCTTCCTGCTGGTGCCCGACTGGGCCTTGCTGCCCTTCGTCCTGCTGGCGACCGCGGCCACCGTGATCGCCGCCCAGGCCGTCATCACCGGCGCCTATTCGCTGACCCGCCAGGCGATCCAACTGGGCATCCTGCCGCGCATGGAGATCCGCCATACCTCGGGCGAGCATATGGGCCAGATCTATCTGCCGCGGGTGAACAAGCTCCTTTGCGTCGCCGTGATCATCCTGGTGCTGGCCTTCCAGTCTTCGGGCAAGCTCGCCTCGGCCTATGGCATCGCGGTGACTGGCACCATGGTGGTGACCGCCCTGCTGCTCTTCGTCGTCATGCGCTATCGCTGGCGCTGGCCGCTCGCGGTCGCCGTCCTGGTGATCACGCCCTTCCTGCTGATCGACCTCACCTTCCTCGGCGCCAACCTCTTGAAGGTCGCCGAAGGCGGCTGGATGCCGCTGGCGCTCGGCGGCAGCCTCGGCCTGATCATGGTGACCTGGGTCAAGGGCACCGCCATCCTGGCCGAGAAGTCGCGGCGCGACAGTCTGCCCCTGATGGACGTCGTCGCCATGCTGGAGAAGAGTCAGCCGCACCAAGTCCCGGGTACCGCCATGTTCCTGACCTCGACGCCCAATGTGGCGCCGGTCGCCATGATGCACAACCTGAAGCACAACAAGGTGCTGCACGAGCAGAACGTCATTGTGACCATCGAGGTGGCGCAGGAGCCGCGCGTCGATCCGGAGGCGCGGGTCAGCGTGCAGTCGCTGAGCCCCAGGATCATGATGATGCGGGTCTCCTACGGCTTCATGGAGAGCCCGAACCTGCCCCGCGCCTTGGCCGCGGCCCGCAAACTCGGCCTCAAATACGACATCATGAACACTTCCTTCTTCCTGGGGAGACGCTCGCTGCGCGCCCATCCGGGCGCCGGCATGCCGCTGTGGCAGGACCGGATCTATATCTCGCTCGCCCGCAACGCCGCCGACGCCACGGAATTCTTCCAGATCCCGTCCGACCGGGTGATCGAACTCGGCACCCAGATGACGATCTGAGATGGCCCGTACCATCGCGATCGACAGCGAGGCGAACGAGCGTTTCCGCACCTGGGAACGTCTGCTCGACGCCCGCGGCATCAAGAAGCACGGCGCCTTCCTGCTGGCCGGGCGAAAGACCGTGCCGGAAGCCCTGGCCCTGGTGCCGGAGCGGTTCACCGCCGTGCTGGCGCCCGATCAGGCCGCCCTCGACACGATCGCCCCACTGCTGCCCGACCAGGTGACGCGCCACCTCCTGGCCAAGCCGCTGTTCGACAGGCTCGACGTTTCGGGCACGAAGCTGCCGATCCTGGTCGGCACCGTACCCCCCCTCGCCCTGGCCGATCTCGCGGTGCCGCCGCGCGGCCTCGAACTCGTCTGCGCCCTGGGCGACCCGGCCAATCTGGGCGCCCTGCTCCGCTCCGCCGCCGCCTTCGGCGTGAAGCGGGTCCTGCTGCTGCCGGAAGCCGCCAGCCCCTGGCATCCGAAATGCCTCCGCGCCGCCGCCAATGCGGTGTTCCGTCTCGACTTCGCCCGCATCGGTGCCTGGGCCGCCCTAGCCGGGGCAGCGGGCCCAGTCTTCGCGCTCGACGGCGGCGGCAGCGACCTCACCCGCTTTGCCTGGCCGGACGACCTTCGCTTGGTGCTGGGCGAGGAAGGCCAGGGCGTGCCCGCCGATCTCGCGGTACAGCGCCTGGCCATCCCGACCACGGGTGCCGTCGAATCCCTGAACGCCACGGTGGCGGCCGCGATCGCCTTGCAGCATTGGTTCGGGCGCGGCTGAATCCTGCGCCCGGTTTCTTTCGGGCAGCCATGCAAGGGTCGGGCTTGCGGCCGGCCCTGCGATCGGCCAAACCGTAACCATCCCTGCCGCGTCGCGACTCGAAGGATCCGATCATGACCGCCGCCCCCATTCCCTTCATCGACCTGAAGACGCAGCGCGCCCGCATGGGCGCCGCCGTGGACGAAGCGATCCTGAAGGTGGTCAACCACGGCGCCTATATCATGGGGCCCGAGGTCGCCGAACTGGAGAAGCAGCTCGGCACCTTCTGCGGCGCCAAGCATGTGCTGTCCTGCGCCAACGGCACCGATGCCCTCGGCCTCGTCCTGATGGCCAAGGGGGTCGGCCCGGGCGATGCCGTCTTCGTGCCCGCCTTCACCTTCGTCGCCACCGCCGAAGTGGTGGCCTGGGTCGGCGCCACGCCGGTCTTCGTCGACGTCCTCGAAGACACCTTCAACATGGACCCGGCCCATCTCGCCGCCTCGATCAAATGGGCGCGGGAGAGCGGGCTTCGTCCGGTCGCGGTGATCCCGGTCGACCTCTTCGGCCAGCCGGCGGACTATACCGCGATCCTGCCGATCGCCGAGGCCGAGGGCCTGTGGCTCATGTCGGACGCGGCACAGAGCTTCGGCGCCAAGCTGAACAACCGTTCGGTCGGCACCTATGGCCTGGCGACCGCGACCAGCTTCTTCCCGGCGAAGCCGCTCGGCTGCTATGGCGACGGCGGCGCCGTCTTCACTGACGACGACGAACTGATCGAAGTGCTGCGCTCGGTCCGCATCCACGGCCAGGGCACGGACAAATACGAGAATGTCCGGATCGGCATCAACGGCCGGCTCGACACCATGCAGGCCGCGGTGCTGCTCGAAAAACTCAAGATCTTCCCGGACGAGATCGAGGCGCGCGACCGGATCGCCAATCGCTATAACGCCGGCCTGGCCGAGGTCGCGGTGGTGCCGCGTCTGATCGCCGGGGCGACCAGCGTCTGGGCGCAATATACGCTGCTGCTCGAAGATCGCGCCAAGGTCGCCGCCGCCTGCAAGGACGCGGGCGTGCCGACCGCGATCTACTACCCGATCCCGCTCAGCCACCAGCTCGGCTACAAGCAGTATCCGGCCGGCCCGGGCGGCGTGCCGGTCTCCGAGAAGCTGGCGGGCCAGGTGCTGAGCCTGCCCATGCACCCCTACCTGGCGCCGGACGTGCAGGACCGCATCATCGATGTCGTGGTGAGCGCCGCGAAACACTGAGGGGCTTCCCCCTCCGGCGTCCTGGCCTCCCCCCAGAGGCCAGGGCCACCCCGGCAGGGGCAAACTGCCGGAGCGGTCCTTCCGCCATGATCCGGCGGTGCTGTTTCCAGAACCCCCCGGCACTGGAAACGGGCGCCTGGCCGGAACGGCCGGAAGGGACACGCCGTAAACGGACGAATCCGTCGCGCACAGTTAAGAACCAAGGCGGACGCGGCGGAACCCCCGGAACAGGGGGGAAGTGCCGTGTCTCAGACCAGGCCGAGCCGGGCCGCCTCCAGCGCCGCTTCGGCGCGGGACGAGACATTCAGCTTGCGATAGATCGATTTGACGTAGCCCGCCACCGTGTGGTCGGTCAGGCCGAGGATGGACGCCGCCTCATTGACCCGGAGGCCGCGGCCGAT
Organism: Zavarzinia sp.; assembly: GCA_041915065.1. Lineage (GTDB taxonomy): Bacteria > Pseudomonadota > Alphaproteobacteria > Zavarziniales > Zavarziniaceae > Zavarzinia. The sequence continues at coordinate 664 of JAYSCC010000271.1, read as the reverse complement.
CAGTTGCAGGACGTCGGTCTCGCGCGGGGTCAACGCCGCCTCGGGGCCCGGGGCCGGGCGCCGGAAATGGCCCAGGATGCGCCGCGCGATCGAAGGCGACAGGGGCTGCTCCCCGCCGTCGATACGGCGCAGATAGGTGACCAGGGCGGGCGCGTCCTGGTCCTTCAGCAAATAGCCCTGGGCGCCGGCGGCGATGGCGTCGAACAGATGGCGATCGTCGTCGAAGATGGTGGTCACCACCGGCAGGGCGGCGGGATAGCGATCCGCCAGCAGCCGGATCAGCTCGATGCCGCTGCCGTCCGGCAGGCCAAGGTCGACCAGCACCACGGCGACCGTGACGGGTGTCAGCCGTTCCGCCACCCAGGCCCGCGCCGAGGCGAGATCGCCGACCGTTGCCACCGCCATGCCCGGCAGGGCTTCGGTCAGGCAGGCCGCAAGGAAGTCGCGCGTCTCGTCCAGGTCCTCGACCACCAGGCCGAGGCGCCGATCCTCCCCGTTCATGCCCGCCCCCCGGCGCCCTTCAGGGGCACCACCAGGCGCACGGCGAGACCGCGTTCGACCGCCGGGAATTCCAGGCGACCGCCCGCCTCGCGCAGGCGCTGAGCAATATTGGAAAGGCCGTTGCCGCGCGGGCGTGCGCCGGTGGGCAGGCCCACGCCGTCGT
>JAYSCC010000270.1:0-5003 GCA_041915065.1 Zavarzinia sp. | reverse complement strand
CGCCACGCAAGGCCCATGGCGGGGCCGTAATCGAGGCCGAGGCTGACGGGGTTTCCAATTGGGGGGAACCCACGATGTCCGTTTCCAACCTCGCCCGCAGGACGGGTGCTGCGCGGCCCCGTCTGGCCCGCTCTCTGCCGCTGGTGATCGCCGCCGGCCTGGCCGCCTGTAACGCCGAACAATCCGATGCCCAGTATGATGCCGCGCCGGGTAAGCCCGCGGCGGCACCTGCACCGGCGACGCCGCAGTCCGATGCGACGGCGCCGACCCCGCCGCCGATCGAGATTGCGCCCCGGGCCGAGACTGCGCGGGCGCCGGCAGCCGGGGTCGGTTCGATGCCGCCGCCGATGCCGGCCCTGACCGACGACCGCTTCACCGATGCCGAACAGAATCCGGTCAAGGTGGTGGCGGAGGAACCGGTCTCGACCTTCTCCGCCGATGTCGACACCGCTTCCTATGCGGTCGTGCGGCGCTTCCTGCGCGAGGGGCGCCTGCCGCCGCCGGGTGCCGTCCGGGTCGAGGAGATGATCAACTATTTCCCCTATGCCCTCGAAGGCCCGCGTGATGCGGGGCGCCCCTTCAGCACGCGGGTCGGCGTCATGCCGACGCCCTGGAACGCCGACAGCCGGCTGAGGACCGTGACCATCAAGGCGATGGATCTCGACCAGGGGCGCCGGCCGCCGCTCAACCTGGTGCTGCTGGTCGACGTCTCCGGCTCGATGCAGGGGCGCGACCGCCTGCCCCTGCTGAAAAGCGCCTTCGCCGATTTCGCCAGGGACCTCAAGCCCGAGGATCGGATTTCGATCGTCGCCTATGCCGGTGGCGTCGATGTCGTGCTGCCACCCACCAAGGGTTCGGACCAGAGCCATATCCAGGCGGCGATCGAAGGCCTCCAGGCCGGTGGCTCGACCAATGGCGCGGGCGGGCTCGACCGCGCCTATCACTTGGCGCGGGAGAATTTCGCCGAACATGGCGTCAACCGCATCATCCTCGCCACCGACGGCGACTTCAATGTCGGCCAGAGCAACCCGAAGGCACTGGAAGGTTACATCGCCGAACAGCGGAAGTCCGGCGTCTATCTCTCGATCCTGGGCGTCGGCCTCGACAATCTGAACGACAACCTGATGCAGAAGCTGGCCCAGGCCGGCAACGGCAACGCCGCCTATGTCGACACCGCCGTCGAGGGACGCAAAGTGTTGCACGACGAGGCCGCCTCGACCCTGGTCCCGGTCGCCGACGACGTCAAGTTCCAGGTCGAGTTCAATCCGGCCAAGATCGCCGAATACCGCCTGATCGGCTACGAGACGCGCGGCCTGCGCCGCCAGGATTTCAACGACGACAAGGTCGATGCCGGCGACGTCGGCTCGGGCCAGACGGTCACCGCGATCTACGAGGTGACGCCGGTCGGCGCCAAGCCTTCTGTCGATCCGCTCCGCTACGGCAGCCCGGTGCCGGAACTGGACGACCGTGCCGGCGGCAGCCACGGCGACGAAATCGCCTTCCTGCGCATCCGCTACAAGCTGCCCGGCGAGAGCCGGAGCCGGCTGATCGAACGCCCGGTGACCAGCGCCGATGCGGTCGCCGACCTGAAGGACGCCAGCGCCGACCAGCGCTTCGCCGTCGCCGTCGCCGCCTATGGCCAGACGCTGGCCGGGGTCGGCTTCGTCGCCGGCCTGTCCTGGCCGGCGATCGCCGATCTCGCCCAGGGTGCCCGTGGTGAGGACACGGAGGGTTACCGGGCGGAATTCGTCCAGCTCGTCCGCGCGGCGGACGCCCTCGATTGAAGGGCGCCGGTGAGGGGGCCGCTCAGACGGCGGGCAGGGCGCGCACCTCGACCGGCAGGCCGTTCAGCACGGCATTGCCGGAGGCGGCGTCCAGCGCCTCCTCGTCCGAGAGGTCGTTGAAGGAGACGCCGCCCGCCTCCCGCGCCACCGCGAGGCGGATGCCGTCCCGCGTCGCCTGGCCCCAGCCGTGGGGCAGGCAGACGACGCCGGGCATCACGTCTTCGCAAGCCTCGACCTCGATCTCGACCGTGCCGGTGCGGCTGGTCACCGCGACCGCGGCGCCGTCGCGGATCTGGCGCGCTTCCATGTCGGCGGGGTGCATCTGCAGGCGGTGGCGGGCCGGTCCCTTGACCAGGCGGCGACTGTTGTTCATCCAGGAATTGTTGGAGCGGACATGGCGCCGGCCGATCAGCACCAGACCCTGCGTTGCCGGTGCCGCCAGCAGGCGCGGCAGGTCGGCGAGGGCGCCTTCCGGTGCCGCCTCGATCGCGCCGTGGATCAGCCGTTCGGGCAGCGAGGGGCGCAGCGGGCCGAGGTCGAGGCCATGGGGGGCGGCCTTCAGCTGGTCGAGGTCGAGGCCATAGGGGCCGGTGCGGAGCCCCATGTCGATCAGCATTTCCATGGGCAGGAGGTTCGGTGCCTCCTGGCCCATGGCGCTGGCGAAGGCTCCGGCGATGCCGGCCAGCACTTCCCAGTCGTGGCGGGCGCCCTCGGGCTTCTCGAACAGGGGTTCGCTCCAGCGCGCCACATTGCGCACCGCGAGCGCCAGGAAGGCGAGGTCGTAATGGCCGCGCTCGAGCGGCGAGCAGGGCGGCAGGATGACGTCGGCGTGGCGCGTCGTCTCGTTGACGAAAATATCGACCGAAGCCATGAAATCGAGGGCACCCAGCGCCTCGTCCAGGCGCCGGCCGTTCGGCGTCGAAGAAACCGGATTGCCGGCGACGGTCAGCAGCGCGCGGATCTGCCCCGGCCCCGGGGTCTGGATCTCTTCGGCCAGCGCCGCCACCGGCAGCGAGCCGGCGAATTCCGGCAGGCCGCGCACCCGACTCTTCCAGCGGGCGAAACCGCCGGCCGAGCGGGGCGCCAGGGCGGCATCGATGGCCGGATGGGGCAGCAGCGTGCCGCCCTCGCGGTCGAGATTGCCGGTCAGCAGGTTGAGGAGCTGGATCGCCCATTGGCACAGCGTGCCGAATTCCTGGGTCGAGGTGCCCATGCGGCCATAGACGGCGGCACGGGGCGCCGCTGCCAGCCGGCGCGCCAGCGCCCGGATCGTTTCGGCATCGAGCCCGCTCGCCGCCGCCGCGCGCTCGGGCGTCACCGGGGCGAGGGCCGCGCGCACGGTATCGAGCCCGCGGGTCACCGCGGCCAGGCGGCCGGCGTCGGCCAGGCCTTCCTCGAACAGGATATGGACCATGGCGAGCAGCACCATGGCATCCGAGCCCGGGCGAATGAAATGATGCTCGCTGGCGACCTTGGCGGTCTCGGTCCGGCGCGGGTCGACCACCACCATCTGCCCGCCGCGCGCCTTCAGCGCCGCCAGCCGGCCCGGGAAATCCGGCACCGTCATCAGGCTGCCGTTGGAGGCCATGGGATTGGCGCCGAAGACGAGCAAGAAATCGCTGCGGTCGATGTCCGGCACGAAGAGATAGTTCTGATGGCCATACATCCAATAGGCCATCAACTGGTGCGGCAACTGGTCGACCGAGGTCGCGGAAAAGACCGATTTCGTCTTGATCAGGCGGAGCAGGGGACCGGAATGGGTCAGCATCCCCGCGGAATGGACCGAGGGATTGCCGAGATAGGCGCCGATGGCGTCGCGCCCGTGCTCCTTGGCGATGGCGGCGAAACGCTCGCCCACGGTGGCGAAGGCCTCATCCCAGGAGATTTCTTCGAAATCGCGACCACGGCGGCGGAGTGGCGCCCGCAGCCGATCCGGATCCTCGTGCAGATCCTTCAGCGCCACCGCCTTCGGGCAGATATGGCCGTGGGACAGGACATCGGCCTTGTCGCCCCGGACGCTGGCGACCCGCCCGCCCTCCACCGTGATTTCCAGCCCGCAGATCGCCTCGCACAGGTGGCAGGCACGGGTATGGACGTCGGCCATGTTTCTCTCCCCTGATCGGTCCCCCGGGATCGTTCCCTTCGGGTCGTTCTTTTGGGAGCGAGGGTAGGCCGTTCGGAATTCGACCGGAAGAGGTTCAGTGCGCCTCGGCCCAGCTATGGCCGGTGCCGGCTTCGACCACCAGGGGCACGGAAAGCTCGATCGCCGGCAGCGCCGCCTTCTCCATCACCTTGATGACGACGGGCTTGGTCGCCTCGACCTCGGCCTCCGGCACTTCGAACACGAGTTCGTCATGGACCTGGAGCAGCATGCGAGCGGCAAGGCCGGCCTCGGCCAGGGCATCGGGCATGCGGATCATGGCGCGGCGCATGATGTCGGCGGCAGTGCCCTGGATCGGCGCATTGATGGCGGCGCGTTCCATGAAGGCGCGGCGGGCCTGGCTCTTGTCGTTGATGGCGGGGACGTGGCAGCGCCGGCCGAACAGGGTGGTGACATAGCCTTGCGCGTGTGCGGTCGCCTTGGCCTGGTCCATATAGGCGCGGATACCCGGGAAACGCTCGAAATAGCGCTTGATATAGGCCCCGGCCTCGCCCTGGGGAATGCCGAGCTGGTTGGCCAGGCCGAAGGCGGAGATGCCGTAGATGATGCCGAAATTGATCGCCTTGGCGCGCCGCCGCACCATCGGGTCCATGCCCTCGACCGGCACGCCGAAGACTTCGGAGGCGGTCATGGCGTGAATGTCGATCCCCTTGGCGAAGGCATCCTTCAGGCTGCCGATTTCGGCGATATGGGCGAGGATGCGCAGCTCGATCTGGCTGTAGTCGGCCGAGAGCAGGCGGTGGCCCGGGGCGGCCACGAAGGCCTTGCGGATCTTGCGCCCTTCTTCCGAGCGAACCGGGATGTTCTGCAGGTTGGGATCGGTGGAGGACAGCCGCCCGGTCGAGGTCGAGGCCATGGCGTAGGAGGTGTGGACGCGGCCGGTGACCGGGTTGATCTGGGCTTGCAACGCATCCGTATAGGTCGACTTCAGCTTGGCGAGCTGGCGCCAGTCCAGGATCTTCTGCGGCAGTTCGTGGCCCTGGGCGGCCAGTTCTTCGAGCACGTCGGCACCGGTGCCCCAGGCCCCGGTCTTCATGCGCTTGCCACCGGGCAGGCCC
>JAYSCC010000269.1:531-5013 GCA_041915065.1 Zavarzinia sp. | reverse complement strand
CGGCCTCGATTTCGAGCGGAATCGCACCCACCGGCGGCACTTCCGGCGCGTCGGGGCCATGGATCCAGAAGCGGCCGATGTCGAGCGGGCTCAGGATCTTCTGCGTCTCCGACACCCAGTCGACATCGGGCAGCACGCGCCATTCGATTTCCGGCAGTTCGATCCCGGCGATTTCGGCCGCCTGGACCAGGGCATCCGCCAGTTCCTCGCGGTCGCCGTCCGGGCCGAGCAGGGCTTCGAGGGTCCAGGTCGCGCCGTCGTCCTTGGTCATGGTGGTGAGCGCCACCACGATGTCGGAGAGCATCAGTTCGAAGGCGCCGACCGCTTCGGGCGGCAGGGTCAGATGGGCTTCGATCAGCCCGGCACCGGGGTTCATGGGGTCCTCACGCCTTGGTGACGAAGGCGGCGATGACTTTTTTGGCGCCGGCCTTGTCGAAATTGATGTCCAGCTTGTTGCCGTCGATCCTGGTGATCCGGCCATAGCCGAATTTCTGGTGGAAGACGCGTTGGCCGGTGACGAAATCGTCGCCCGTATTGTCGTTCGCCTGCATGCGCTCGACCGGGAGATCGATGGTGCGGGTGGCGGCCCGCTGGAAACCCGGGCTCAAGCCCCGGCTGCCGAATGTGTCCTCGCGGAGCGCCGTGCCGAACGGCTTTTCCGGCGCCGAGCCCCAGAGGCCGGGCTGCGCCTCGACCTGGACATGGTCGCGCGGCAATTCGTCGATGAAGCGCGACGGAATGGCGTTCTGCCACTGGTTGTAGATGCGGCGGTTGGCGGCATGGGAGACGATCGCCGTCTCCCGCGCGCGGGTCAGCCCGACATAGGCGAGGCGGCGTTCCTCTTCGAGGCCGGAGAGGCCGTTCTCGTCCAGGCTCCGCTGCGACGGGAACAGGCCTTCCTCCCAGCCGGGCAGGAAGACGACGGGGAACTCCAACCCCTTGGCGCCGTGCAGCGTCATTAGGGTGATCATCTCCTGGTCGGCGTCGCCCCGCTCGATCTCCATCACCAGCGCGACATGGTCGAGGAAGGCGGACAGCGATTCGAAATCCGCCATCGCGTCGACCAGTTCCTTCAGGTTGTCGAGCCTTCCCGGCGCCTCGGCCGATTTGTCCGCCTGCCACATCGCCGTGTAACCGGATTCGTCCAGCACGGTCTCGGCCAGTTCGGTGTGGGGCAGGTCGCGGGCGGCGGCGCGCCAGCGGGCGAAACTCGCGATCAGGTCGCGCAGCGTCGCGCGCGCCTTGGGCTTCAGCTCGTCGGTCTCGACGATCAGCGCGGCGGCATGGTGGAGCGAGATGCCGCGCGCCCTGGCCATCACGTGCAATTGCTGGACCGTGGTGTCGCCCAGGCCCCGCTTCGGCACGTTGACGATCCGCTCGAAGGCGAGGTCGTCGTCCGGCTGCATCACGACCCGGAAATAGGCCATGGCATCGCGGATTTCCTGGCGTTCGTAGAAGCGCGGGCCGCCGATCACGCGGTAGGGCAGGCCGGTCGCCACGAAGCGCTCTTCGAAGGCGCGGGTCTGGTGGCCGGCACGCACCAGGATCGCCATCTCGGACAGGCGGCGGCCGCGGCCGCGCATGCCTTCGATCAGGTCGGCGGTGGCGCGGGCCTCTTCCTCGCCGTCCCAATAGCCGACGACGCGGACCTTCTCGCCCATCTCGTCTTCGGTCCACAGCGTCTTGCCGAGGCGGCCTTCGTTGGTCGCGATCAGGCCGGACGCAGCGGCCAATATATGGCCGGTCGAGCGGTAGTTGCGTTCAAGGCGAATGACCGTGGCGCCCGGGAAATCCTGCTCGAATCGCAGGATGTTGCCGACCTCCGCACCGCGCCAGCCGTAGATCGACTGGTCGTCGTCGCCGACGCAGCAGAGGTTGCGCCATTTCCGGGCGAGCAGGCGGAGCCATAGATATTGGGCGACGTTGGTGTCCTGATACTCGTCGACCAGGATATATTTGAAGCGCCGCTGCCAATCCTCCAGCACGTCCGCATGGTTCTGGAAGATGGTGATGGCATGGAGCAGGAGGTCGCCGAAATCGGCGGCGTTCAGGGTCTTCAGCCGCTCCTGATAGGCGGCGTAGAGCTCCTTGCCCTTGCCGTCGGCGAAGGAATGGGCGTCTTCCGAGCCGAGGCGGTCGGGGGTCAGGGCGCGGTTCTTCCAGCGGTCGATCAGGGCGGCCAGGCTGCGCGCCGGGAAACGCTTCTCGTCCATCCCCTCGGCGGCCAGGATCTGCTTCATCAGGCGGATCTGGTCGTCGGCGTCGAGGATGGTGAAATTGGGTTGCAGGCCCACGAGTTCGGCGTGGCGGCGCAGGATGCGCGCCGCGATCGAATGGAATGTGCCGAGCCAGCTCATGCCCTCGGCGACGCCGCCGATCAGGGCGGCGACGCGCTGCTGCATCTCGCGCGCGGCCTTGTTGGTGAAGGTTACGGCCAGGATCTGGCTGGGCCAGGCCTTGTTCTGATGCAGGAGATGGGCGATCCGGGTGGTCAGCACGCGGGTCTTGCCGGTGCCGGCGCCCGCCAGCACCAGCACGGGGCCTTCGGTCGCTTCGACCGCGGCGCGCTGCTCGGGATTGAGGCCGTCCAGATAGAAGGGCTGGGGGGCCGGGGCCGAAGGCGCGGGCGCCGCCGGCCCGCCGTCGTCCCAGCCGGCGGGGTCGAAGGGATCGACGCTCATCGCTTCAGGCCGATCGCCTGGCCAAGGCCTTCAGGCCGGGGCAACGGGGTATGAGCCGCCAGCATCTCGGTGAACAGGGCCTGATGCGCCTCCGGCATAGGGGCGGAACGGCGGCGGTCGAGATCGACGTGGAGCGCCACCTGTTCCGAGGTCGCGGCCAGGAAGCCCGCCTCGCCGTGGCGCATCTCCATGAAATAATGCAGGCGCTTGGGGTCGCGATCGATCAGCAGGAAGGAAAAGGCCAGGGGATCGCCCTGGGTCACTTCCTGGAGATAGCGGACATTGGTCTGCAACACGAAGAAGGAGTGATTCGTCCGCTCGACATAGGCCTTGCCGCAGTCGAAGCGATCGAAGGCGCGGTCCAGCGCCTGGTCGAAGGCCAGCGTGTAATAGCCGACGTTCATATGGCCGTTGTAGTCGATCCACTCGGGGCGGACGACGGCTTGGCCGCAGTCGAGGGGGGCTTCGATAGACATGGCCGGATCATAGTGAGAACGGCGGGGGCTGGGAAGGGTACGGCCGGAACCGCCGGGCCGTGTCGGGGTTTGGGAGTTGGGTGGGCGGCAATTGCGGAGACGGGACGATGTCCGATCGATTCACGCAGATTCCGAAAGCGGCCTTCCTGGCCCTGATTCTCGCCGGCGCCGGCCTCGCGGCAGCGCCCATCGCCATGGACGCCGCCTGGGCCAAGGGCAACGGCGGTGGCGGTGGTAACGGTGGCGGTGGCGGTAACGGCGGGGGCAACGGCAACGCGGGCGATCATGGCAATGCCGGCGATCATGGCTCCTCTGCCGGCAAGGGCGCTGGCGATGCATCAGCCCATGGCCGCAGCACGGCCGAGGAAGCGGCGATTCACGGTCTCGAGCATTCGACTTCCGGCAAGGCGCTGGCCGACGCGGCCGAGACCTATGCCCATCCGAACGATCTCGGCGCGCTGAATGCGGCCCATGCCTCCTCGACCGCGCTCGCCCATGCGGCACCCGATTCGTCGGTCGGCAAGATCGCGTCCTATGACACCGCACGGGCGGCCGCCCTGGGACTGACCGATCCGGTGGCGCGCGATGCCGCCCTGGCCGCCGCCGCGGCGCAATTGGCGGCCGATTTCGGCATGACTCTGGGCCCTGCGCAGATCGCCGCCGTCGATACGATTCTGGACAGCCGCAAGTGATGCACGGCACTGGCGCCAAACGGGCCGGCCATTTGTGGAGTGTGATGCACGACATTGGCACGGCGGGGCCGGTTTGTTAGCGTCCATGGCGAAAGTGTTTGCCTGAAGCATCGTCGGGGGGCGGTCGGGACGAGGGCGGAAGCCGCTCGTCCCGGCCGTTGCCTGCGCCCAGCCGGGGTCATCGTCCATGTCAACGCCCACCCAAACCGATCCCGCCGTACCGCCGCCCGCCCGGGCGTCGCGCTGGTGGCTGGTGCCGGCGGGCGTCGGCGTGGCGCTGGTCTTCCTGGCGCTCGGCTTCTGGCTCGGCTGGGCCTTGCTGGCGGACAAACTGAACGGCCTCGAAGGCCGCGCCAGCTTGATCGACGAAGCCCAGACCCGGCAAGAGATCGAGGCCCAGCGCCAGACCAACGACGCTCTGCAAAAGCGGATCGACGAAGCCAAAAAGGCGCTCCAGGGCAATGTCTGCACCATGGAGGATCCTTTCTCCGGCCTGCCGCCGTTGCCCGAGACTCAGGCGCCGCCGGCCCAGGCCACCCCGACTCCGGAAGGCGGGCAGAGCTTCGAAGGCACGCTGCTCGATCTGATCGATGGTGCCGTCGTCCTGGTCCTCGCGCCGACCCAGGACGGGGT
>JAYSCC010000269.1:0-521 GCA_041915065.1 Zavarzinia sp. | reverse complement strand
TGGCCCCGGGCCTCGTCGTGACCAACGCCCATGTCGTGGCGGGTGCCACCGGCCAGGTCTTCGCGACCTCGAAGCCGCTCGGCGGGGCGCATAAGGCAACTGTCGTCGCCTCCACCAATGCGACCACCCCGGGCGAGGTCGATTTCGCCCTGCTCCGGGTCGACGGCGCGCCCGCGACCATCCAGCCGCTCTCGCTGACCACCACGGTCGCCAAGCTCGACCATGTCGTCGCCGCCGGCTTCCCCGGCATCGTGATCGAGGGCGACCAGGCCTTCCAACGCCTGATGGAACAGGGCGACGCCTCTGCCGTGCCGGAAATGGCGGTCACCAGCGGCGAGGTCTCGGTCATCCAGGAACTCCAGGGCGGGGTTCCGGTCGTGGTCCATACCGCCGGCATCTCGCCCGGCAATTCGGGCGGGCCACTCGTGGACCGCTGCGGCCGCGTTGTCGGCGTCAACACCTTCCTCCGGGTCGAGGCTTCGCAGGCGGTCAGGGTCAATTACGCCCTCTCGGCCAGCAAG
>JAYSCC010000268.1:4638-5041 GCA_041915065.1 Zavarzinia sp. | reverse complement strand
TGCAATCGGGCCTCGGCGACCTCGACGGTTTCTTCACCTTCGTGGTCGGCACCGAGAGCGGCTTCGGCGTGCTGCGCGACCCGATCGCCTGCAAGCCCGCGGTGATGGCCGAGACCGACCGCTATGTCGCCTTCGGTTCCGAATACCGCAGCCTCGTCGACTTGCCGGGGATCGACAATGCAAGGGTATGGGAACCGAAACCCGCCACCGTCTATTTCTGGGAGCGCGGCCAATGACCACCACCATCGACCTGAGGACGGCGACCACGCGCGCCTTGAACAGCCAGCTTCAGAGCGAGACGGCAGCCCCCGCCGGCAGCCGCTGGCAGATCGCCAATGTGCGCGGCCATCACTCGGTCGCGGTCGGCATCGACCGGCCCCTGTCGGTCGAGATCGACGGCAAC
>JAYSCC010000268.1:0-4628 GCA_041915065.1 Zavarzinia sp. | reverse complement strand
AACACCGGCTATTTCTGCGCCGGCATGAACCATGGCGCTGAGATTACGGTGAAGGGCAGTGCCGGCCAGGGCGTGGCCGAGACCATGAGTGCCGGCAAGGTCCATGTCACCGGTGACGCCAGCATGGCGGCCGGGGCTTCCGGCCGGGGCGGGCTTCTTGTCATCGATGGCAATGCGGCGGCACGCTGCGGCATTTCGATGAAGGGCATCGACATCGTGGTCAAGGGCGACGTCGGCCATCTCTCCGCCTTCATGGCACAAACCGGGCGCCTCGTCGTCCTCGGCGACGCGGGCGAAGCCCTGGGCGACTCGATTTACGAGGCCAGGCTGTATGTCCGGGGCAAGGTCGCGAGCCTGGGCGCCGATTGCATCGAGAAGCCGCTCGGCGACGAGCACAAGGCGGAATTGGCCGAACTGCTGGCCGCCGCCGGGGTGACCGACGTGCCGGTCGAAGCGTTCCGGCGCTATGGCTCGGCGCGCAAGCTCTATCACTTCAACATCGACAACGCGGGAGCCTATTGATGAGCGACGCCCCCCGTCACGACCGCTGGATGCACACCACGCCGCGCAAATCCGCGACCTTCGACGATTACGCCATTTCCGAGATCCGCCGCGCCGCGGCGACCGGCATCTATGACATCCGCGGTGGCGGCGCCAAGCGGCGCCTGCCCAATTTCGACGATCTCACCTTCCTCGGCGCCTCGATGAGCCGCTACCCTCTGGAAGGCTACCGGGAGAAATGCACCACCAACGTCACATTGGGCACGCGTTTCGCCAAGAAGCCGATCGAGCTGGATATTCCGGTCACCATCGCCGGCATGAGTTTCGGCTCCCTCTCCGGCCAGGCCAAGGAAGCCCTGGGGCGGGGTGCGACGCTGGCCGGCACCTCGACCACCACCGGCGACGGCGGCATGACGCCCGAGGAGCGCGGCCATTCGAACAAACTGGTCTACCAATATCTGCCGTCCCGCTATGGCATGAACCTGCATGACCTGCGCCGGGCGGATGCGATCGAGATCGTGGTCGGCCAGGGCGCCAAGCCGGGCGGCGGCGGCATGCTGCTGGGCCAGAAGATTTCCGCCCGCGTCGCCAAGATGCGCGACCTGCCGGAAGGAATCGACCAGCGTTCCGCCTGCCGCCACCCGGATTGGACCGGTTGCGACGATCTCGAGATCAAGATCGAGGAACTGCGCGAACTGACCAATTGGGAAAAGCCGATCTATCTGAAGATCGGCGCCTCCCGCCCCTATTACGACACCGCCCTGGCCGTGAAATCCGGCGCCGATGTGATCGTGATCGACGGCATGCAGGGCGGCACGGCGGCGACCCAGGAAGTCTTCATCGAGCATGTCGGCATCCCGACCCTGGCCGCGATCCGCCCGGCGGTGCAGGCGTTGCAGGATCTCGGCATGCACCGCAAGGTGCAGCTCATCGTCTCCGGCGGGATTCGGAACGGCGCCGATGTCGCCAAATGCCTGGCGCTCGGCGCCGATGCGGTCTCCATCGGCACGGCGGCGCTGATCGCCCTCGGCGACAACGACCCGGCGCTGGAGGCGGACTATCAGGCCCTCGGCACTACCGCCGGGGCCTATGACGATTGGCACGAGGGGCGAGACCCGGCCGGCATCACCACCCAGGACCCGGTGCTCGCCAGCCGGCTCGACCCGGTCGCGGCCGGGCGGCGGCTCGCCAACTACCTCAAAGTGCTGACGCTGGAAGCCCAGACCCTGGCCCGGGCCTGCGGCAAGAGCGCCCTGCACAACCTGGAGCCAGAAGACCTTTCCGCCCTCACGATCGAGGCGGCGGCCATGGCCCAGGTGCCGCTGGCCGGCACCCGCTGGATCCCGGGCGCGCTCTGAACGGCAACGGACGAGGATGCGGGGTCAGCCCGCATCCTCGTCGTAAATGATGATGGAGAGGAAGATCGTCCGCTCCACATGAAGTCTCTCCGGGCCATGTTCGACTTCGCCCGAAAAGGTGAAGGCATCCCCGGGTTCGAGCAGATAGGTGCGGTCGCCGAAGCGATAGTCCATCCGCCCTTCCATCATGTAGATGAATTCCGTGCCCGGATGCTGGAAGCGGGGATAGATCTCACTCTCCCGGTCCATTTCGATCAGGAAGGGCTCGAATTTCTTCTTCGGGCCACGGTCGTAGGACAGCAGGCGGTAGGTATGGCCGTGGCGGGTGCCGCTGCGCACGACCTCCATCTGATCCGCCGCCTTGATCAATTGAGCGTGCCCCTCCCCCCGCTCGGTTTCCCGGAACAGGGTGGAGAGGTCGACGCCGACCGCGCGGGACAGGCGGCGCAGGGTGTCCAGGCTGGCCATGACATTGCCGGTCTCGATCCGGCTCAGCATGCCGCTGCTGATCCCCGCCCCTTCGGACAGTTCGGCGATCGTGAGGCCGCTCTTCACCCGCAGCTTGCGGATGACGGTGCCGAGCTGGCGCTCCAGGGGAATGGTCTCGGAATCGACCGAGATCTTGGCCGGCGGCCGTTCGACCGCCGGTTTTGCGGCCTTTTTCCCGCCCGGGGCCGGCTCGCTCGCCGTCCCTGCCTTGGGCAGCCTGATCCTGCGCGGACCGGATTCTTTCCCGGGTGTCTTCATGGTTCCTCCTTACCATGAAGGACGAGGCCCGGGCCAGCGGCGCAGAGGCGTTCCCCTGCGCCGGCCGGCGTGTCAGGTCAGCGCCATTGCTTCTCTTCGAGGCTCCAGCGCCGTCCCGGCAGCGGGCCATCCTTCAGGAAAGCATCCACGACATTGCGCAGCAGCTTGGCAGTCGTGCCCTCGAAGCCCTTCGCCGGCAGCGCCTGGCCGAAGGCGATGGAGCCCGAACTGAACACCGCCCCCTCGTTCCAGCTCGTGTAATAGATCATGTCGGCGCGGATCCGATAATCGAGCGAGCCCACCATGCCGGCATAGGCATAGAGGATCTCTTCCGTGGCCAGCACGTAATTGTCGGTGTGGCCGCCGGAGGATGCGATGATCTTGGTATGCGGCGGCGTGCCGAGGGCGAGGTCGTAACGGTCGATCTCGATGCCCGCGGCCCCGCCATAGGCCAGGCCCTCGTCGCCGATCAGTTCGCCCTCGATGCCTTCGGTGATCCAGGACACGGTGCGGTGCCAGGAATCCGGCATGCGGCGGAACGGCGCGCAGGTCTCGAAACCTTCCGAGATCATGCCGACGCCGACCAGCTTCTGCGGTGCACGGCCCCGGTTCCGCCACAGCCCGCTCTTGGTGCCGCAGGTTTGCAGGTAATGCTCGCCCGGCTTGGCCGCCCAGGCGCGCATGCCGCTGTCGAGCTTGCGAACCTCCATGACGGCGTTTTCCGCCGGATCGAAATTGACACACCAATAGTAACCATTGCCGCCCATATAGATGAGCCGGCCGCCCTCGGCGACGTAATCCTCCTGCGCGTCCAGCATCCGCTCCGAGACATATTCGGGGTGGGTGCCGGTCAGCACGCATCGATAGGGCTTCAGGGCCTCGACCCCTTCCCGGTGCAGGTCGTCGTCGGTGATGAAATCGCAGTCGTAGCCGCAATGCTCGATCCAGGCCGTGACCGACAGATCGGCGGGGAATTGCCAGGGCGCGCCCATCCAGGAATTGCGGAACTTCGGGCGCATGTTGATGATCGGCCGCTTCCACGAAGTGAAGCAGACACCGGCCCCGTCCTCGTAACTATTGTAGGTCGAGAGGCCGTATTCGCGGTGTTCGTAGGTCTCGATCTCGACATCCGAAATGATCGGCGGCTGGCCGGTCATCGGCTGCACGATCTGGGCGTCGAAGGCCAACGTCTCGTTGGCATAGGCGAGATAGCTGGCGGTCGGCACCAGGAAGCACAATTTGGCGGTCGGCGTCGCCTGACGGACGAAGAAGACCACATATTCTTCCGCGATGCCCCGCCCCGGCCCGACGCGCAGACGGAAGGCATAGGCCCCGGCCTTCAGGCCGGACGGAATCTCGATCGTCTTGGTCACCGCCCAGCCGCAATCGGTGACCGCGTCCGGGTGGAACTCGATGCCGCCGAATTCATGGGGCGCCAGGCGGAAACAATCGTTCTTGCCATTCCAGTTCCAGCCGGTCATGCCGCGCACCGGGTGATTCACGCCCCGGGTTTTCAGGCGATAGGGGCCGGTATCGACGACGTCATGGCCGATGCCGTCCTCCGTATAGCCGGCGGCGGTATCCCAATAGGCGACGAGGCCGTCGGCCGGCGGCATATGTCCCACCTTCACGCCGTCCAATTCCGCACGGGTCAGGACCCGTTCCGAAATGAAGGGGCGGTCGATCTTGCCGGCATAGAGATCGCCGACGAAATCGCCGCGCAGCGCGTGATGATCCCGGGCGCCGCCGATCAGGAAGGGCACATCCGCCGGATTGAATTGGGCGAAGCGAAAGCGGGTCTCGACATGGGAGGCGAAGTCATAGGGCGTGGTCCGGCCGATCAGGGAGTTGTAACGGTTGAGAACCCCTTCCTGATAGAGCGTCGCCGTCTTTGTCACCGCGTCGAAGCTGACACCGACCAGATACCAGACATGGCGGATCAGTGGCATTTCCGCAGTGACGTAATCGACCTCGTTGCCGTCGCCGACCCAGAATTCGAGGTAGCCGTCGGGATTGATGCCG
>JAYSCC010000267.1:0-5049 GCA_041915065.1 Zavarzinia sp. | reverse complement strand
CGAGCGCCACGCGCTGGCGCATGCCGCCGGACAACGCCGCCGGGCGGAGTGCCAGCGCCTCGCCGAGGCCGAGGCGAACGAGCAGGGCGGCGGCTCGTTCGGGTTCGATCGGATCGCCACGCAGGCGCGCCCCAAGCATCACATTGTCGAGCACGGAGGCCCAGGGCACCAGGCAGTCGCGCTGGTCCATCAGGGCGATGCGGCCGGCCAGCGGCCGCCCGTCGTCCGCCGCGACCTGCCCGCTCCATCCCGCCGGGGCGAGGCCGGCCAGGGCGCGCAGCAGGCTCGACTTGCCGACCCCGCTCGGGCCGAGCAGGCAGGTCGTGCGGCCGGCCTCCAGCACGAGGTCCAGGCCCTCGAAATGGCAGGTCGTGCCGAAGCGCAGCCCGGCACTGGCAATCGATACAGCAGGAGACGCGCCGGCAGCGGCCGGACACGGAGAAGAAGCCATCGCACCCATCCCTACGCCGGTCCGAACCGGATCAGGTTCTAGGGGTCGTTCCGCGTGGAACCTCTCAGCCGGCGCTCCGGCTCCCCCGAGTGAAGATCGGCGGACTATGACCTGTCGGCGCTTGACGGGCAAGAGGCACGGCGGCACCGTCCTCGGCATGACCACGCGCCGTTCCCTCTTCGCCTTTCTGGCCCTCCTGTTCGCCTTCGCACTGCCGGCTGCCGGAAAGGCGGCCACGGTCGAGCCGCTGACCATCGTCGACTCGGCCGGGCAACGCCATCTGTTCCAGGTCGAACTGGCCCTGTCGCCGGAAGAGCGGGAACGCGGCCTGATGTTCCGCGACCATCTGGCGGCGGACGGCGGCATGATTTTCCTCTTCGGCCAGCCCACCACGATCGTCATGTGGATGAAGAACACGCCGATCCCGCTCGACATGCTGTTCATGGACAGCCACGGCACGATCACCCATATCGCCGCCGACGCGGTGCCCTACAGCCTGACCAATATTCCGTCGGGCGGGCCGGCGCTCGGCGTGCTCGAAGTCGCAGGCGGCACGGCGGCGCGCCTCGGCATCCATGTCGGCGACCGGGTGGATTTCAGGGCCTTCCATTGAACGGGCCGCGCCCCTCGTGTAGGAAGGGGCGCGTCGGGGCGTAGCTCAGCCTGGTAGAGCGCTTGCTTTGGGAGCAAGAAGTCGCAAGTTCGAATCTTGTCGCCCCGACCAGCCGTCAAGTCCTTGCCTTCTCATAGGCCAGCGCCGCCGCCAGGGTCGCCGCATCGGCGCGCGGCGGGCCGATGATCTGGAGCCCGGCGGGCAGGCCGTTTGCCGCGAGGCCGGCCGGCATGGCGGCGACCGGGAGGCCGGCCATGCTGGGGCCGATCACCACTTCCATCCACCGGTGATAGCTGTCCATGGCGCGGCCGGCGACTTCGCGCGGCCACTCGATCTCGGCCTCGAAGGGCAGGAGCTGGGCCGCCGGCAGGATCAGGAAATCGTAGCGCGCGAAGAGCTGGAGCTGGTGGCGGTACCAGGCGCTCCGCGTTGCCGAGGCGGCATGGACGTCGCGACCGGAGAGGCCGAGGCCGCCTTCGATCTCCCATTGCAGTTCAGGTTTCAGGCGGGCGCGGCGGGCCTCGTTCTCGAAATCGGCGGCGAGCGTGCCGGCGATCTGGAATTGGCGGAGTCGGACCCAGGCGCGCCAGAGCTGGTCCATGTCAAAGCCGGGCTCGACCGTCTCGACCGTGAGGCCCAGGTCCTCGAAGCTGCCGAGGGCGGCTTCGCAGAGCTGCTTCACCGCGGGCTCGACCGGCAGATAGCCACCGAAATCGCCGAGCCAGCCGATCCGCCGCTTGGGGAAGGCGTTTTCGGGCAGGCTCAAGTCGGCATCGTCGAGCGACAGGGGATCCCGGGCGTCATAGCCGGCTATGGTGCCGAGCAGGGCATGGGCATCGGCTACGTTCCGCGCCATCGGCCCGATCACGGCGAGCTGGCCTAGGAAACACTCGGGCGATTCGTCCGGCACGCGGCCGAAGCTCGGCCGGAAGCCGACCACCGCATTGAAGGCGGCGGGATTGCGGAGCGAGCCCATCATGTCGCTGCCGTCGGCAATCGGCAGCAGATGGGCCGCCAGGGCCGCCGCCGCCCCGCCGCTGGAACCGCCGGCCGACTTGGTGGGATCGAGCGGGTTCCGCGTGATGCCGAAGACGGGGTTGTAGGTATGGGAGCCGAGGCCCATCTCCGGTGTATTGGTCTTGGCGACGAAAATGGCACCGGCCGCCCGCAGCCGTGCGACATGGATCGAATCGGCTGCCGGCTTGGTGCCGGCATAGAGCGGCGAGCCGAAGGACGTGGGCAGGCCCTTGGCGTGGGCGAGGTCCTTGATCGCCGTCGGGATGCCGTGCAGCCAGCCGCGCGGATGGCCGTCCGCCAATTCCTGGTCGGCGGTATCGGCGGCGGCCAGCAGCTCCGCCGCGGGGGCCAGGGAGACCAGCGCGTTGAGCGCCGGATTGGCGGCGTCGATCCGGGCCAGGAAGGCTTCCATCACCGCCCGGCAACGCAGGCGGCGGCTGTGGATCGCCCGGGCAAGCTCGAGGGCAGGCAGGGCTGTGATCTCGTCGGGGCTCATGGTCTCGCCTCATAGACCTGCCGAGTGCAGCACGGCGAGCGGGCGTGCTACAAGGGGCGATGCCCCGCTTCGCCGCCAATATCACCCTGATGTTCACCGAATGGCCCTTCCTGGAGCGTTTTCAGGCGGCGGCGGAGGCCGGATTCTCGGCCGTCGAATGCCTCTTCCCCTATGACCATCCGGCCGACGTGATCGCGGCGCGGCTGGCCCGCCATGGCCTGACGCTCGCCCTGTTCAACCTGCCGCCGGGCGATTGGGCGGCAGGCGAACGCGGCCTCGCCGCCTTGCCGGGGAGGCGGGCGGATCTGAGGTCCGGGGTCGAGCGGGCGCTCGCCTATGCGGGGGCGACCGGGGTGAAGCGCCTGCACCTGATGGCCGGCATCGCCGAACGCGCCGATCCGGCGGCCCGCGCCGCCTATCGCGATGCCGTCGCCGAGGTCGCGGAACGCCTGGCGGCGCAGGGGCTCGACTTGATGATCGAGCCGATCAACCGCCGCTCCATGCCCGGTTACTTCCTCGACGATTTCGGCTTCACTGAGGCCCTGATCGCGGAGCTATCCCTGCCCAACCTGAAGCTCCAGTTCGACATTTTCCATCGCCAGATTCTGCATGGCGACGTCACCGAGGCGCTGCGCCGCCTGATGCCGATCATCGGTCATATCCAGGTCGCCAGCGTGCCGTCGCGCCACGAACCGGACGGGGAGGAACTGAACCATCCCTTCCTGTTCGAGGCCTTGGACCGCCTCGGTTACGCCGGCTTCGTCGGCTGCGAATATGTGCCGCGCGCCGGCACGCTGGCCGGGCTCGGCTGGTTCAGCGGGCGATATACCAGTCGCGCCGGTGGTTGAAGGCGACCAGGAGGTTCAGCGCCGCGGCGCCGACCATGGAGACCAGCACCGCCATGCCGTCGAGCAGGAAGGCGGCGGCGGTGAACAGGGCAGCGTCGATCGCGAGCTGGAGCCAGCCGGCGCGGAACCCGGTGCGTTCCTGGATGTAATAGGCGAGGATGCCGACCCCGCCACCGCTGGCGCCATGGCGGAACAGGCCGATCGAGCCGATGCCGATGCAGAAGCCGGCGACGATGGCGCCCGCGAAGGGCTCGACATGCTCGAAACGGATCAGATGCGGCCCGAGGCTGGCCAGGGCCGAAATGGCGCCGACGCAGGCGATCGAGCGGAGCGTGAAGCCGCGCGGCAGGCGCAATGCCGAAAGAATGTAGAAGGGGATATTGATCAGGAAGAAGACGAGGCCGAAGTCGGCCCCCGTGCCGTAGGAGATCAGAAAGGCGAGGCCGGCGGCCTGGCCGGTGATCAATCCCATCGCCTTCAGCATGGTGATACCGAAGGCGACCATGACGACCCCGAAGGCGAGGCCCTGGAGATTGTCGAAGGTCGAATGGGTCACCGGGGCGGCACCGGGGGGAACCTCGACCTTGCGCATGGGCGGACCTTTCGACGGACGATCCGCCCAGCCTAGACCAAGGCCGGCCTCAGTGCACTCGGAGGCCGGCCCTTGCTGTCACTTCTTGCGACTGCGGATCATGAAGCTGTCGTATGTATATTCGGCGACCTGGAACCACAGGTATTCCTGATCGCGGAAGGCGGTCAGCGACTCGACGATCTTCTTGAAGTCGGCGTTCTGGGCCGAAATCTCGCCGTAGAGTTCCTGGGCCGCGGCATAGGCGGCCTGCATCATCTCGGCCGTGAAGGGGCGGAGCTGGGTGCCGTTGGCGACCAGGCGCTGGATCGCGGCCGGGTTCACCGCGTCATATTTCGCCTGCATCAACACGTTGGTGGCGGCGGCGGCGGATTCCAGCACGGCCTGGTAGCTCTTCGGCAGCTCGGCCCATTTGTCCATGTTGACGAAGAAATGCAGCGTGGCGCCGCCTTCCCACCAGCCGGGGTAATAGTAGAAGGGCGCCACCTTGTAGAAGCCGAGCTTTTCGTCGTCATAGGGGCCGACCCATTCGGCCGCGTCGATCGTGCCGCGCTCGAGCGAGGGATAGATGTCGCCGCCCGCGACCTGCTGTGGCACGGCGCCGAGCTTGGCCATGATCTGGCCGGCCAGGCCGGCGATCCGCATCTTGAGACCTTTGAGGTCCTCGACCGTCTTGATCTCCTTGCGGAACCAGCCGCCCATCTGGGTGCCCGTGTTGCCGCCCGGGAAGGCACGGATCTTGTGCTTGGCGGTGAATTCGTTCACCAGCTCGTTGCCGCCGCCGTGATAGAGCCAGGCGTTCTGCTGGCGTGGGTTGAGGCCGAAGGGCAGCGCGGTGATGGCGCCGAAGGTCGGGTCCTTGCCGACGTAATAATAGGACGCGGTATGGGCCATTTCGACCGTGCCGCTCTCGACCGCATCGACCGCCTGGAAGGTGCCGACGATCTCGCCGGCCGCGAAGACCTGGATCTGGAATTTGCCGTCGGTCGCGTCCGAGACATATTTGGCGAAGACTTCGGCGGCGCCGTAGATCGT
>JAYSCC010000266.1:0-5069 GCA_041915065.1 Zavarzinia sp. | reverse complement strand
AGCCGCTCGATGTGCTGGACGCCGAATCGGAAGGCATGATCGGCTATCTGATCGAGCGGGAATTGGGCAATGCCCTGGGGACGGGGGCGCAGGTCGCCACCCTGCTGACCCAGGTTCGGGTCGATCCGGCCGATCCCGCTTTCGCCAAGCCGACCAAGCCGATCGGTCCGGTCTATACTGAAGCCGCGGCGCGCGCCCTGGGCCTGCCGGTGGCGCCGGACGGCAAGGGCTGGCGCCGCGTCGTCGCCTCGCCGAAGCCGGTCGAGATCGTCGAGGCGGCGGTGATCGCCCGCCTGGTCGATGCCGGCATCACCGTGGTCTGCACCGGGGGCGGCGGCATTCCGGTGGCACGCGGCGCGGACGGCAGGCTCGACGGGATCGAGGCGGTGGTCGACAAGGATCTGGCCACCGCCCTGCTGGCGCGGAGCCTGAAGGCGGACGCGCTGCTGATGCTGACCGATGTCGCGGCCGTCTCGCTCGACTGGGGCACGCCGCAAGCTCGCGAGATCGCCCGCGCCCATCCGGATGCCCTGGCGGGTCTCGGCTTCGCTGCCGGCTCCATGGGGCCGAAGGTCGAAGCGGCGATCGGCTTCGCGCGAGCAACGGGCGGGCGGGCGGCGATCGGCCGGCTGGAGGATGCCGCGGGCCTCATCGACGGCAGCGCCGGCACGACGATCGAGATGGCGGCCCCGGGGCTTCTCATGCGTCCGGCGACGGGGCAGAGTTGACAAAGATTAACGCTGATTCGCCATGAAGCGCCCTTGTCCGGCGGCAGGGGGGAACCTAAAGTCGCGGCCATGCGTGTCGTCTATCATCTGCCGCTGTCGCCTTTTTCGCGCAAGGTCCGTCTCGCCCTGAAGGAGAAGGGGCTCGACTTCGAGCTTCGGGCGGAGCGTGTCTGGGAACGGCGTCCGGAGTTCCTGCATCTCAATCCGGCCGGCCAAGTGCCCGTGCTGGTCGAGCCGGACGGTAAGTTCTTCGCCGATTCCTGGGCCATCGTCGAATATCTGGACGAGACCTATCCGGACCGCCGGCTGATCGGCTTCGACCCCGTCTCGCGCGCCGAGACGCGGCGCCTGATCGCCTGGTTCGACCAGAAATTCCACGCCGAGGTGACCCTGAACCTGGTGTTCGAGAAAGTGCTGAAGCGCTTCTTCGGGCTGGGCAATCCGGATTCGACGGCGATCCGCGTCGGCAAGCACAATATCAACGCCCATCTCGCCTATATCGCCGATCTTTCGGAACGGCGGCGCTGGCTGGCGGGCGACGATTTCAGTCTGGCCGACATCACCGCCGCCTCCCACCTCTCCTGCATCGACTATCTGGGCGACGTGCCGTGGGATGCGCACCCGCGGGCCAAGGACTGGTACGTGCGGGTGAAGTCGCGGCCGAGCTTCCGGCCCCTGCTGGGCGACCATGTCGCCGGCATGCCGCCGCCGCCCCATTACGCCGATCTCGATTTCTGAGGCGCAGGTGCCCCGTTGAGCGCGACAGGGACCGTTCGCGCCGTCGCCCGGGCTGTCCGGCCGGGGAAATCGGGACTCATCATTCGAGTGGGGATCGTCATGGCCGGGCCCGTCCTGGCCATCCACGACGGCTCGTTGCCGACGGTGTTCGCGTGGATGCCCGGGACAAGCCCGGGCATGACGAGAGTGGGGGCGCGCCGATGACCGGGCGGGCCGATCTTCGCGCCGCCCTGCTGGCCGAGGCGCGCCGTCTGGGTTTCGACCGGGCGGCGGTGACGGCGCCCGATGCCCTCGAACGGGCGGGGCGCGACCGCGACCTGGCCGACTGGCTCGCCGCCGGCCATCAGGGCGTCATGGCTTGGATGGCGGAAACGGCGGAACGCAGGGCCGATCCCCGCGTGCTCTGGCCCGAGGTCCGTTCGATCGTCATGGTGGCGCAGACCTATGCCCCGGCGGAGGACCCGCTGGATCTCCTGGACGGGAAGGGGCGGGGGGTGATCGCCGCCTATGCAAGGCGGCGCGACTATCACGACGTGATGAAAGGCCGGCTCAAAATGCTGGCCCAATGGGCGGCGCGCAAACTGCCGGCGGAGGTGAAGGTCTTCGTCGACACGGCGCCGGTGATGGAAAAGCCGCTGGCCCAGGCCGCCGGCATCGGCTGGCAGGGCAAGCACAGCAATCTGGTCAGTCGCGATTTCGGTTCCTGGCTCTTCCTCGGCGCGTTGTTCACCACCGCCGAGCTCGAACCCGACGTGGCTGAGGCGGATCATTGCGGCACGTGCCGGCGCTGCCTCGACATCTGCCCGACCGGGGCCTTTCCGGCGCCCTATGTCCTCGATGCCAGGCGCTGCATCGCCTATCTGACGATCGAATATGGCGGCACCATCCCGGCCGAATTCCGCGCGGCGATCGGTAACCGCATCTATGGCTGCGACGACTGCCTGGCGGTCTGTCCCTGGAACAAATGGGCGGCGCAATCGGCGGACGTGAAGCTGGCGGAGCGGGGCGAGTTGGCGGCGCCGGACCTCGCCGATCTCGCCCGCCTCGACGACACCGGCTTCCGCGCCCGTTTCGCGACGACGCCGGTGAAGCGGATCGGGCGCGACCGCTTCCTCCGCAATGTCGCGATCGCGATCGGCAATTCCGGCGATCCCGGCCTGCTGCCGGCGCTCGACCGCCTGCTCGGCGACGACAGCGCCCTGGTGCGTGCCATGGCGGTCTGGGCGCTCGCCAGGCTCGCCCCCGAACGCCTGGCGGTCGAGGCGGCGCGGCGGCGCCCGCGGGAGAGCGATGCCGGCGTGTTGGCCGAATGGGCGGCCGCCGGGGCCTGACGGCCGATTATCAATTTATGTTTACATAAATTATGAATTTTGTAGAATGACGGCGACAAAAGCCGCGCAGGCCCAGGATCCGGATTTCGACGATGCGCCATTTCAGACCCCTGCCGATCGCCGCCCTGGCGGGCGCCCTTCTGTTGGCGGTGCCCGGCTGGGCTGCCGATTATGTCGTGGCGGCGAAGGAGCGGCCGGATACCAAAGCGGTCTTCGCCATGGTCGAGAGCCGCACGGTGGTGCCGGCTCGGGCGCGCATCGGCGGTACCATCCGCGAGGTTTCGGTGGTCGAGGGCAGTGCGGTCGAGAAGGACCAGGTCCTGGCCCTGGTGGTCGACGACAAGCTGGCGCTCCAGATGGCCGCGGCGGAAGCCAAGATCGCCGCCCTGAAGAACCAATACGACAACGCCAAGATCGAACTCGACCGGGCCCGGGAACTGCGCGCCGGCGGCATCGCGCCGCAAAGCCGGGTCGACCAGGCCAAGACCCAATATGACGTCTTCGCCAATCAGATGGCGGCGGCCGAGGCCGAGAAATCGGTGATCGACCAACAGGCCAAGGAAGGGGCAGTGCTGGCCCCCGCCGCCGGCCGCGTGCTGACCGTACCGGTGACGCCGGGTAGCGTCATCCTGCCGGGCGAGACGGTGGCCCGGATCGCCACCGGTCCCTATTTCCTGCGCCTGTCCCTGCCCGAGCGTCATGCCGGGCAGTTGACCGAAGGGGCGACGGTCGAGGTGATCGGCCGTGTCGCCCCCGACGGCACGGCGACCGGCACCGCCCGCCCGGGCAAGATCGCTCGGGTCTATCCCGAGATCAGCGACGGCAAGGTGACGGCCGATGTCGAGATCGACGGGCTCGGCGATTATTTCGTGAACGAGCGTCTGCTGGTGACCATCCCGGTCGGCACGCGGCGGGTGATCGCGGTGCCGGCGGCGGCACTGACCACGCGCCACGGCATGGATTATGTCACCCTTGTGGACGACAAGGCCGAAGTCGCGGTGATCCCGGGCGCCAGCTTTACCGAGAATGGCACGGCCATGGTCGAGATCCTGTCCGGCCTGCATGACGGCGACCGGGTGCAGACGCCATGAAACAGGGTATCGCGGGCGGTCTCACCCGCTCCTTCGTCGCCTCGCCGCTGACGCCGCTGTTCCTGCTCGCCGCCTTCGTGGTCGGCCTGCTCGCGCTCTTCCTGCTGCCGCGCGAGGAAGAGCCGCAGATTTCAGTGCCCATGGTCGATATCCGCGTCTCGGCCGACGGGCTCAAGGCGGAAGACGCCGTCAAGCTGGTCACCGAACCCCTGGAGACGATCGTCAAGTCGATCGACGGCGTGGAACACGTCTATTCCCAGACGGTCGACGACGGCGCCCTGGTCACCGCGCGTTTCCTGGTCGGCACCGATTCCGATGCCGCCATCCTTCGCGTGCACGAGAAGATCCGCGCCAATCTGGACCGCATCCCGACCGGCGTGCCGGAGCCGCTGATCGTCGGCCGTGGCATCGACGACGTCGCCATCATGGTGGTGACCCTGAGCCCCGAGCCGTCGATGGCCGGACGCTGGACCGCGGCCGACCTGACCCGCCTCGCGCGCGAGCTTCAGGTCGAGGTGTCGAAACTGCCGGATGTCGGCCTTACCTATATCGTGGGCGAGCAGCCGGCCGAGATCCAAGTCCAGCCCGACCCCGAGAAACTCTCGCTCTACGGCATCACCTTGCAGCAGCTCGCCGGCAAGGTGGCGGGCGCCAACCGCTCGTTCCAATTGGGCCTGGTGCGGAGCGAGGGCGGACAGCAGAGCGCCGTCGCCGGCCAGACCCTGCAGGACCTGCCCTCGATCGACAACCTCCTGCTCACCGCGCGGGACGGCCGCCCGGTCTATGTCCGCGACGTCGCCAAGACCATCCTGGCGACCGACACGCGGGAGACGCGGGTCGACACGGTGACCCGGACCGACAGCGGCTTCGCCAGCCGGCCGGCGGTCTCGCTCGCCATCGCCAAGCGGCCGGGCACCAATGCGGTCGCCATTGCCGGGCGCATTACCGAGCGGCTGGAACAGATGCGCGGCCAGATCTTCCCCGCCGGGGTCGAGATGGCGATCACGCGGAACTACGGCGAGACGGCGAACGAGAAGGCGAACGAGCTTCTGTTCCACCTCGGCCTCGCCACGGTTTCGATCGTGCTCCTGGTCGCGGTTGCGATCGGCTGGCGCGAGGCGGTGGTGGTCGCGGTGGTGATCCCGACCACGATCCTGCTCACCCTCTTCGCTTCCTGGCTG
>JAYSCC010000265.1:0-5071 GCA_041915065.1 Zavarzinia sp. | reverse complement strand
CGCCCGCGTCGCCCTGACCGGCCTCACCATGGCGGAATATTTCCGCGACGAGCAGGGCCAGGACGTGCTGTTCTTCGTCGACAACATCTTCCGCTTCACCCAGGCGGGTTCGGAAGTGTCGGCGCTGCTCGGCCGTATGCCGTCGGCGGTGGGTTATCAGCCCACGCTGGCGACCGAGATGGGCAACCTGCAGGAACGCATCACCACCACGTCGAAGGGCTCGATCACTTCGGTGCAGGCGATTTACGTGCCGGCCGACGACTTGACCGACCCGGCGCCGGCGACCTCCTTCGCCCACCTGGATGCCACCACCGTGCTGTCGCGTCAGATCGCCGAGCTCGGCATCTACCCGGCGGTGGATCCGCTCGACTCGACCTCGCGCATTCTCGATCCGCGCGTCGTCGGCGAAGAGCACTACCAGACGGCCCGTAAGGTTCAGTCGATCCTCCAGCAGTACAAGTCGCTCCAGGACATCATCGCCATCCTGGGCATGGACGAACTGTCGGAAGAAGACAAGCTGACGGTGGCCCGCGCCCGCAAGATCCAGCGCTTCCTGTCGCAGCCCTTCCACGTCGCCGAAATCTTCACCGGCGCCCCCGGCAAGCTCGTGGCCCTCGCGGACACCATCAAGGGCTTCAAGGCGATCGCTGCCGGCGAATACGACCATCTCCCCGAGGCTGCCTTCTACATGGTCGGCACCATCGAGGAAGCGGTCGAAAAGGCCAAGAAGCTGGCGGCCGAGGCTGCCTGAGGATAGGCGGAGAGAATGGCCGACAAGGTTCAATTCGACCTGGTGAGCCCGGAAAAGCTGCTGTTCTCGGCCGCGGTCGAGGCAGTGGTGGTGCCGGGCGCCGAGGGTGACTTCGCGGTCCTGCCCGACCACGCCCCCTTCATCACCCTGCTGCGTGCCGGCGTGGTGGAGGTTCAGGCCGGCGGCAAGACGGCGAACCGCCTGTTCGTGCGCAGCGGCTTCGCCCAGGTGACCCCGGACGGCCTGACCATCCTGGCGGAAGAGGCGATCGACCTCGCTTCCGCCTCGAAGGAACAGCTGTCCGCCAAGCTGAAGGATGCGGAAGCCGATCTGGCCGCCACCGCCGACGACCAGCAGCGCACCCGCGCCGAGATGGAGATCGCGGCGATCCGCGAAGTGCTGGAAGCCGCCTGACCGCGGATTCCGCAGCGTTTTTGGGAACGGCGGCCTCGGCCGCCGTTTTCGCTTTCGGCCCGCAGGAAACGATCGCGAAGCCGGATCGCCCCACGCCCCGGTGGCACTGTTACTTGCCTGTCATGAAATCCTTGCCTATACCGGACCTTAGGCCGACTTTCGTGCTATGCTGCGTATGCGTCGGTTAACACTGGGAGAGGACGGGCATGGGCCGCCACTGGGGACTTGACGACATCGGGTGGGACAAGTTCGACCCGTCCAAGGTCGACCCGGACATGGTGATGGCGATCAAGACCGCCAGTCTGGTCGAAGCCAATAGCCAGGACTATGTCACCTATCTGCTGAACGTCTTCAAGGACGAGACTTGGCTGCACGACACCATCCGTCGTTGGGGTGTCGAGGAGCGGCTGCACGGCGAGACGCTGGCCGCCTGGGCCAGGCTGGCCGATCCGAGCTTCGATTTCGAGGTCAGCCTGACCCGCTTCCGCGAAGGCTACCGCCTGCCGCTCGACGCGACCGAATCCGTGCGCGGCTCCCGCGCCGGCGAATTGCTCGCGCGCTGCGTCGTCGAATGCGGCACCTCCAGCTATTATTCCGCGATCCGCGACGCCACCGAGGAGCCGGTGCTGAAGCAGGTCGCCCATCTGATCGCGGGCGACGAATTCCGTCACTACAAGCTCTTCTACGATACGCTGAAGCGTTTCGACCCCAAGGATTCCCTCGGCCTCTTTGCCAAGATCCGCCTGACCATCGGGCGCGTGAACGAGACCGACGACGACGAACTCTCCTACGCCTTCCACTGCGCGAACTACGGCCCTGAAGTGCCCTACGACCGCCAGAAGTCGATTCTCGCCTACAGCAAGCGGGCCTATTCCAATTATCGCTACGGCCATCTGGCCCGGGCGATCGCCATGATGCTGAAGGCGATCGGCATTTCGCCCCACGGCACGATCGCCAACATCACCCAGCGCAGTGCCTGGTGGCTGTGGGAGAAGCGCGCCCGCAAGCTCTCCCGCCTGGCGGCCTGACGGGGCGGGGCGATGGCGGCGCTGTTCGGCCTCGTCGTCGCCGTCCTCCTGGTCTGGGGTGTTCGCCGGGCTTGGGTGAGGGCCCACAATCTTCCGGTCGGCGGCGGTCGTCATTGGGCTTACGACAGCGGCACGTCCTTCGCCGATTCCGGCTCGGGCGACAGTCCTGCGAGCAGTGACAGCGGCGCCTCCTGCGACAGCGGCGGCGATTCCGGTGGCGGTGACTGCGGCGGTGGAGACTGAGCCCTGGGCCGGAGGCCTGCCTCAGCGGGCCGCGTCGGGGGCGCCCAGGCGGTAGCCTGCGTCGCCCGGTTTGCGGAACAGGTAATCGTCGGGCAGGCCCATGCGCCGGCAGGCGAGCTGCGGCGGGGTATCCTTCATCAGCTTGGGCAGCAGCACGGCGAGCGAGCGCAGCACGGCATTGGCCGCCGCCCGCCGGGCCGGCGAGCAGTGCATGTCGAGCCGGTCCTTCACCCAATCGGGCAAGAGGTCGATGCCGGCATCGACGATGAGGCCCTGCAAGGGTGTCGCCAGCCGCCCGAAGGGCGAGCGTCGCCGGGCGACGGCCAGGAAATTGTCCAGCTCCGGCCGCCGTTTCAAGCGCGGCGCGAAAGAGCGCAGGAAGTCGTCCACGCCCGCCTGGGTATGGGGGATTTCGAAGCGGCCGTAGTCGGCGGCGCCGGGTAGTGACTCGACGATCGCACGTTCCCGCTCGGCGGCGCTCAAGGGGGCGACGAAACGGTGATAGGCTTCGGCGAAGCCGAGGCCGGCGGTCAGATGGACGAAGGCCATGCGCTCGGGGTCGAAGGCGGTATAACGCCCGCCGTCCGACAGCGGGCCGCGCACCTTGGCATGGCGCTTTGCCACTTCGGCGAGCAGTGCCTTCTTCGCCCCGCGCGAGGCATAGGTGGTCGCCAAGGCGGCCGAAAGGGTGCGCTGCGAGCGGCCGATCGTATCGGTCTTGTAGGTCGAGAAAGTGTCGACCCCCTTGCCGATGCCTTCCTCGGCCAATTGCATGACCACGGCTGGAATGGCGCCGACGAAGAAAGCCACGGGATTGGCCATCACCCGCCAGGTCACGCTGTCGGGCCCGAAGTCGCCGGGGTCGCCGGGATCGGCCAGGTAATCCACCCGGAAGGCCGGATCGTCCGGCGTGTAGAGCCGTTCGAGCGACTGACGGACACCGCCGTAGAGGGGCAGACGCGCCGCCGCCGTCGCTACCAAATCACCGATACCCATGGCATTTCCCCACTGCCGCTGCTTGGGTTCAGCATTGCAAAGCGGGCGGGGGGCGGAAACTCCGCTTCCTTCCAGGGCCCAGGAAGCCCGGCAGGCGCCGCCGCACCGGGGCGAAAATAAAGGCCATGCGTCAACTGCTCGCATTTCGCGACAGGCGGCGTAGCGTCACGAGAGACTGTAAACTGTTTCTTGACCCTCTCGGGTCCATGAATTCGGTTCGGGTCGTGGCGGGTCTTCAATGGAATTCATGCCGAAGCTGGCTTCTCGCTTGTCCTTGGCGGCTTTTGCCAGCCTGCGCCAGCGCTCGATGGCGATTCTGGGCCTGATTTTCGCCGTCATCCTCGTGGTCGAGATCGAGCGGGCGCAGGATGGCCGTGAAGCCGACGTGGTCCGTGCTGTCGAACGGCTGAAGGTGGAGACCGATTCCCTGTCCCGCAGGGAAGCGGACGTGCTCCTGGCCGCCCGCCTGTTCCTCAACGTGCTGGTCGATACCGGGGCGGCTCACCGTTTGCTCGACGAGCGGGATTGCAGCGCCACGATGGTGAGCCATCTGTCTCTTCTCCCCCATGCAGAGAACATGATCCTGGCCCTGCCGTCGGGTGCCATCGTCTGCCGCGCCGATGGCCGGGGCGACGCGGTCACCGTGGCTGATCGCCTGTACTTCGAGCAGTCGCTCGCGGTCGATGGCACGGTGCTCGGGGTGGCCGTGGTCGACCGTCTGACCGGCCGGTGGAGCCTGCCAGTGGCCAGGGCTGTGTGGGGCGACGACGGCAGGCCCCTGGCTGTCCTGGCGGTGCTCATCGACCTCGACTGGGTCGCCAGCGAATTATCCGCCGCCGGCTATCCACCTGAGACCACGGTCGGGCTGGTCGACGGCCGGGGAACAATTCTCGCCGAACACCCAGACCCCGGCCTCGCACCGGGACGGAGCATCGCCGGCAGCGCCTTGTTCGCGGCGGTGAGCCGGGGCAAGAACGGCGCCGTCGAACTCGAGGGGGCGGACGGTGTCACACAGGTCGTCGCACATTCGAGACTCGCGGAGACCGCTGCTGGGCCTGTCTATCTCTGGGCCGGTCTCGATCGGGCGGTGATGACGCGGGAGGTCGATCGGCAATTCGCCTTCACGGTCGCGATCACGCTGGCCCTCGCCTGCGGCGGCATGCTGGTCGCCTGGGTCGGCGCCGATGTCTTCGTGGTGCGCCCGTCGCGGGCCATCGTCCAGGCGGCCCAGGCGATCGGCGGCGGCGACAGCCACGCCCGCACGGGCGTCGATTACCGCAGTGGTGAATTGGGGCAGGTGGCCAAGGCAATCGACCAGATGGCCTTCGCGCTGACCTCGAAAAGCGAGATCTTGCGCCTCAACCGCGCGCTCAAGGTGATCACCGCCTGTCACAAGTCCCTGGTCTACGCCGAGGACGAGCATCAGATGCTGGTCGAGGTGTGCCGCAACATCGTCGAAATCGGCGGCTATCGCATGGCTTGGGTCGGCTATACGCGGGACGACGAGGGCCGCACGGTCGAACCGGTGGCCCATTTCGGCCATGAGGACGGCTATCTCGACTCGATCCGCATCAGTTGGGGCGACAATGAATTCGGCCGCGGTCCGACCGGCACCGCGATCCGCACCGGCCTGCCCCAG
>JAYSCC010000264.1:0-5086 GCA_041915065.1 Zavarzinia sp. | reverse complement strand
GTCGAAAAAGCGGCCGAGACGATCGACCAGCGCGAAGCCGAGAAGATGGCGGCGAAGCTGGCCAAGGG
Organism: Zavarzinia sp.; assembly: GCA_041915065.1. Lineage (GTDB taxonomy): Bacteria > Pseudomonadota > Alphaproteobacteria > Zavarziniales > Zavarziniaceae > Zavarzinia. Next base: position 5,018 of record JAYSCC010000264.1, on the reverse strand, counting down.
CAACTTCGACCTGGACGACCTCTCGCAGCAGCTGAAGCAGATGCGCAAGATGGGCGGCATGCAGGGCATGCTGGCCATGCTGCCCGGCGTCGCCAAGATGAAGGACCAGCTCTCCAAGGCCAATATCGACGACAAGGCGATCAAGCGCCAGGAAGCGATCATCTCCTCGATGACGCCGAAGGAGCGCAAGAACCCCCAGATCATCCAGGCGAAGCGCAAGATCCGCATCGCCAATGGTTCCGGCACCACGGTGCAGGAAGTGAACAAGCTGCTCAAACAGCATCAGCAGATGGCCGACATGATGAAGCGCATGGCCAAGCTCGGGAAGAAGGGCTTGATGCGCGGCGGCCTCGGCGCCCTTTTCGGCGGCGGTATGCCGCCCGGCGGTTTCGGCGGTCCCAGCGGCGGTTTCCCGCCGGGCGGCCTGAAGTAACAATAACCATCACACCCATCGAATACGACGAAGAGGAACAGTTCATGTCCATCTCCATTCGCCTGTCGCGCGGCGGCGCCAAGAAGCGTCCCTACTACCGGATCGTGGTCGCCAATTCCCGTTCGCCCCGCGACGGCCGCTTCATCGAGCGTCTCGGCACCTACAACCCGCTCCTCCCGGTCGACCATGCCGAGCGCATCACGATCGACGAGGAACGCGTGAAGTACTGGCTCGCCCAGGGCGCCCAGCCGTCCGACCGCGTCGCCAAGTTCCTCGGCTACAAGGGCATCGCTCCGATGCCGGCGGTTTCCGAGACCCCGAAGAAGTCGGCCCCCAAGGCCAAGGCCCAGGAGCGCGCCAAGGCCGCCGCCGAAGCCGCCGCGGCCGCTGCCGAGGCTTGATCTGACGTAACGACCCGGGTCCCGCCATGGTTTCCCCCGCCAAGACGTCCGCTGCCGGCACCGCGACTCCCGTCGCGGTGGAAGGGCGGGATTTCGTCTGCGTGGGCGCCGTCGCCGGGGCCCATGGCATCAGGGGCGAGGTGAAGGTGAAGCCCTTCACCGAAGACCCGATGGCGGTCGGCGCCTATGGCCCGCTGACGACCGAGAAGGGGCGGCTCCTGAAGCTGACCCCGATCCGCGTCCAAGGCGGGGCGGTGATCGCCAGGATCGAAGGGGTCGACGACCGCAACGCGGCCGAAGCGCTGCGCGGTTCCCGCCTCCATGTGCCGCGCGCCAATCTGCCGGCGACCGAGGACGAGGACGAATTCTACCACGCCGACCTGATCGGTCTTGCCGTGGTGGATGCGGCCGGCGAGGCGATCGGCAAGATCGTGGCGATCCAGGATTTCGGCGCGGGCGACATGCTCGACGTCGCGCTCGCCACGGGCGGTTTCGCCTATCTGCCCTTCACCCGCGAAGTCGTGCCGACGGTCGACGTCAAAGCGGGCAAAGTGGTCGCCGTGCCGCCGGAAGGCTGGCTGGAAGAGCCCGAGGCAGAAGGGGACGCCGAATGACTGCGCCCTGGACGGCCCGCGTGCTCACCCTGTTCCCGGAGATGTTCCCGGGCCCGCTCGGCCATTCCCTGGCCGGCAGGGCACTGGAGCGCGGTCTCTGGCGGATCGAGGCGACCGATATCCGCGGTTTTGCCGAGGATCGTCACCGCATGGTCGACGATACCCCGGCCGGCGGCGGGCCGGGCATGGTGATGAAGGCCGATGTCCTGGGCCGCGCCATCGATGCCGTGCGCCAGGGTTTCGAGGCCGCCCCCCGCCTCTATCTCTCGCCGCGCGGCAAGCCGTTGACCCAAGCCTGCGTGCGCGACCTGGCCGCGGGGCCGGGCGCCGTCCTCCTGTGCGGGCGCTTCGAAGGCGTCGACCAGCGGGTGATCGACGGCCGCGGCCTCGAGGAAGTCTCGATCGGCGATTTCGTGCTCTCCGGCGGGGAGCCGGCGGCGCTTTGCCTGATCGATGCCGTGGTCCGGCTGCTGCCCGGCGTCATGGGCGCGGCCGAGACCCTGGCGGAGGAGAGCTTCACCGGCGACCTCCTCGAATATCCGCATTACACGCGGCCGACCGAATGGGAGGGCCGGCGCGTGCCGGACGTCCTTCTCTCGGGCCATCACGGCCGCATCACGTCCTGGCGCCGCGAGCAGGCCGAAGAGCTCACGCGCGAGCGCCGTCCCGACCTCTGGTCGCGTTACCTGGCGGCACGCCGGGAATTGCGGCCGAACCAACAAAACCCCATTTCCGTTTCTCGAAAGGACTGAACCCATGGCCAACATCATCGACCAGCTCGAAGCCGAGCAGATCGCGGCGGTCACCGAAGGCAAGACCATTCCGGCCTTCCGTCCCGGCGACACCGTGAAGGTCAACGTGAAGGTTGTCGAAGGTACCCGCGAGCGCATCCAGGCCTTCGAAGGCGTCGTGATCGCCCGCAACAACAAGGGCGCCAACGCTTCCTTCACCGTGCGCAAGATCTCCTACGGCGAAGGCGTGGAGCGCGTGTTCCCGCTGTTCTCCCCGCGTCTCGACTCGATCGAAGTCGTGCGCCGCGGCAAGGTTCGCCGTGCGAAGCTCTATTACCTGCGTGATCGTCGCGGCAAGTCGGCCCGTATCGTCGAGAAGGTCGACCGTCGCGAAGGCGCCAAGGGCGAGTAATCGCCCGCGTTATAAAAGGTCCGTCGTCCCGGCGGCCGCATCGGCGGCCGCGCGGGATCGCATGCCGCGGGGCATCGCCCGCGTGGCGGCGGATTCCGGTCCCCGGGGCCGGAATGACGCAGCATTGTCAGAGGAAAAGGTCCGATGTCCGCTCCGCGCACGCTCTATGACAAGATCTGGGACAGCCACCTGGTCGACATGGCGGAGGACGGCACCGGCCTCCTCTACATCGACCGGCATCTCGTGCACGAGGTGACGAGCCCGCAGGCCTTCGAGGGCCTGCGCATGACCGGCCGCAAGGTCCATCGCCCGGAAGCCACCCTGGCGGTGCCCGACCATAACGTGCCGACGACCGACCGTTCCAAGGGCATCACCGATCCCGAGAGCGCGCTGCAGGTCTCGACGCTGGAAGCCAACTGCAAGGAATTCGGCGTCGAATATCTGGCCATGGACGACATCCGCCAGGGCATCGTCCATATCGTCGGGCCGGAACAGGGCCTGACCCAGCCGGGCCAGACTATCGTCTGCGGCGACAGCCACACGGCGACCCATGGCGCCTTCGGTTCGCTCGCCTTCGGCATCGGCACCTCCGAAGTCGAGCACGTGCTGGCGACCCAGACCCTGATCCAGAAGCGTTCGAAGAACATGCGGATCACGGTCGACGGCCCGCTCGGCGCCGGTGTGACCGCGAAGGACATCGTGCTCGCCATCATCGGCAAGATCGGCACCGCGGGCGCCACGGGTTACGTCGTGGAATTCGCCGGCTCGGCGATCCGCGGCCTCTCGATGGAAGGCCGCATGACCGTCTGCAACATGACGATCGAGGCGGGCGGCCGCGCCGGCCTGATCGCGCCGGACGAGGCGACCTTCGCCTATGTCGCCGGCAAGCCGCGCGCGCCCAAGGCCGGGGCCTTCGAGCAGGCGGTGCTCTACTGGAAGACGCTGACGACCGACGAAGGCGCCCATTTCGACAAGGAAATCTTCCTCGACGCCGCCGAGATCGTGCCGCAGGTGACCTGGGGCACCAGCCCCGAAGACGTGCTGCCGATCACCGCGAGTGTGCCGAACCCGGCCGATGTCGCCGACGAGGGCAAGCGGGTCGCGATCGAACGTTCGCTCGCCTATATGGGCCTGACCCCGGGCACGCCGCTCGAGCAGGTGAAGATCGACCGCGTCTTCATCGGCTCCTGCACCAACGGGCGGATCGAGGACCTGCGCGCCGCCGCCGCCGTCGCCAAGGGCCGCAAGGTCGCCGCCCATGTCGGCGCCATGGTGGTGCCGGGCTCGGGCCTGGTCAAAGAGCAGGCGGAAGCCGAAGGCCTCGACAAGATCTTCGTCGAAGCCGGCTTCGAGTGGCGGGAACCCGGTTGTTCCATGTGCCTCGCCATGAATGCCGACCGGCTGGAGCCGGGCGAGCGCTGCGCCTCTACCTCGAACCGCAATTTCGAGGGCCGTCAGGGCCGCGGCGGCCGTACCCATCTGGTGAGCCCGGCGATGGCCGTCGCCGCCGCCGTCACCGGCCATCTGGCCGACATCCGCAAGCTCTGAGGAGGCAGCCATGGAACCCTTCAAGAAGCTGACCGGCGTCGCCGCCCCGCTGCCGCTGATCAATATCGATACCGATATGATCATCCCCAAGCAGTTCCTGAAGACGATCAAGCGCACCGGCCTCGGGGTGAACCTCTTCGCCGAGATGCGCTATGACGACAAGGGCGCCGAGAACCCGGATTTCGTGCTGAACCAGCCGGCCTGGCGGAAGGCGCAGATCCTGGTCGCGGGCGCCAATTTCGGCTGCGGTTCGAGCCGCGAGCACGCGCCCTGGGCGATCCTCGACTTCGGCATCCGCTGCGTCATCGCGACCAGCTTCGCCGACATTTTCTATAACAACTGCTTCAAGAACGGCATCCTGCCGATCATCCTGCCGCAGGAACAGGTCGACCTCCTGATGGACGATGCCAAGCGCGGCTCGAACGCCATCGTCACCGTCGACCTCGAAGCCCAGGAAATCACCGGGCCGGACGGCGGCAAGATCCATTTCGACATCGATCCCTTCCGCAAGCATTGCCTGCTGAACGGCCTCGACGACATCGGCCTGACGCTCGTGAAGAAGCCGAAGATCGACGATTTCGAGGCCCGCCAGAAGCTCTCGCAGCCCTGGCTCTACGCATAATTCGTTCGAGGAAAGACAGAATGGCCACTATCGGCAAGCTCCTGATCCTGCCGGGCGACGGCATCGGCCCCGAAGTGATGCGCGAGGTTCGCCGCGTCATCGACTGGCTGGCCAAGCGCCGCGGCATCGAATTCGCGATCGAGGAAGCGCTCGTGGGCGGCGCCTCGATCGACGATTGCGGCAAGCCGATCACCGACGAGACCATGAAGCTGGCGCTCGACGCCGACGCCGTGCTGCTGGCCGCCGTGGGCGGGCCG
>JAYSCC010000263.1:0-5087 GCA_041915065.1 Zavarzinia sp. | reverse complement strand
ACCGAGCATTACCGCGATCTCGACCAGGACGGGGTTGCCGTCGACTGGCTCGAAATCATTTCCGAGAATTTCATGGTCGACGGCGGCCGCCCGCTCGACTGGCTCGACCGGATGCGGGCGCGCTATCCCATGGTGATGCACGGCGTCTCGATGTCGATCGGCGGCACCGATCCCCTGGACGAGATCTATCTCGACCGCTTGGCGGCGCTGGCCGAACGGGTCGAGCCCGGCTGGATCTCCGATCACCTGTGCTGGACCGGGGCCGGCGGCGTCAACCTGCACGACCTCTTGCCCCTGCCCTATACCGAGGAAGCGCTGGCCCATGTCGCCGCGCGCATCGGCCGGGTCCAGGACAAGCTGCGCCGCCCCCTGGTGATCGAGAATGTCTCGAGTTACATCAGCTACCGCGTCCCCGACCTCTCGGAAGCGCAGTTCCTGGCCGAACTGGTGGCGCGCAGCGGCTGCGAATTGCTGCTCGACGTCAACAACGTCTATGTCAGCGCCTTCAACCATGGTTTCGACGCCATCGCCTTCTTCGATACGCTGCCGCGCCGGGCGATCCGCCAAATCCACATGGCCGGGCACAGCCACAACGGCACCCATATCATCGACACCCACGACGCCCCGATCGCCGAGGACGTCTTCGCCCTCTATGCCGAGGCGCTGCGCCGCTTCGGCCCGGTGCCGACGATGATCGAGCGCGACGCCAACATCCCGCCGCTGGCCGAACTCCTGACCGAGCTGGAACGCCTGCGTGCCACCACCGAAATGGGGCTCGCCGCATGATCACGCTCGCCCAATTGCAAGACACCGTCGCCCGCGACCTCCTGGGTTCCCCCGGCCTGATCGAGCCCCTGATCCACGACGGGCCACGGGCGGAAAAAACCGTGCTGGCCGACGCCTACCGCTATGCCTATGGCGCCCGCCTGGTCGAAGTGCTGGGCAACGACTTTCCGGCCACCGCCGCCCTGCTCGGCCCCGAAGGCTTCGATGCGGCCGCGCGGGGTTACATCGCCCGCCACCCCTCGCGGCACTATTCGATCCGCTGGGCCGGGCGCGACCTGGCCGCGGACCTGGCGGCGCAGGGCCTGGCCACGGCTGCCGATCTCGCCGCCTTTGAATGGGCCCTCGGCCTCGCCTTCGATGCCGCCGAGCCGGGCGTTGCCGCGGTCGAGACCCTGGCCAGCCTGGCGCCGGAGCAATGGGAAGGTCTGCGCCTGCTGCCCCATCCGAGCCTTCAGCGCCTCGACCTCGGCCATGCGGCGCATCTCGCCTGGGCCGGGTTCGATGCGACGGGCGCGGTCGAGGCCCCGGCGGCCTTGGAGGCGCCCCTGCCCCTCGCGGTCTGGCGGGCCGGGCTCGACGTCCAATACCGCCCGCTGCAACCGGACGAAGCACGCCTGCTCGACGCCATGGCGGCGGGCGCCCCCCTCGGCGCGGCGCTGGGCGAGACCGATCCCGCCCTGGCGGTGAATTTCCTGGCCGGCTGGTGCGCCGGTGGACTGGTCGCCGAGCTACTGGTCGACTGATCGTTCAGGGCAATCCGTCGGGCTTCGGCCCGCCGGTCGCCCAGTCCAGCATCTCGACCGTGTGGAACACGGGCAGCGTGCCGTGGCCGGCGATCTGGGTGAGACAGCCGATGTTGCCGGCGACCACCGTGTCCGCCCCGGTCGCCGCCAGGGCCGCCGCCTTGTCGCGGCCGAGGGGGGCGGAAAGTTCCGGCTGCAGCATGTTGTAGGTCCCGGCCGAGCCGCAGCAGAGATGGGCGTCCTTCGCCTCCCGCACGGTGAAGCCCACCTTGGCGAGCAGGCGCTTCGGCGCCGAGACGCGCTGGCCGTGGCGGAGCGAACAGGCGTCGTGATAGGCGATCGCCCGCCCGGCCGCGGCGCCCGTGGGCGCGAGATCGAGCCCGTCCAACACTTCGGTCACATCGCGGGCCAGGGCCGACAGGCGCGCCGCCGCCCCGGCCCGGGCCGGATCACCCTGCAAGAGGTGGCCATAATCCTTGATCGTGGTGCCACAGCCCGACGCGGTGACGATGACGGCGTCGAGCCCGTCCAGATGGGGTGCCAGGGCATCGACCAGTTGCGCCGCCATGGCCTTGCCCTGCGCTTCCTTGCCCATGTGCAGCGGCAGCGCGCCGCAGCAGCCAGCGGAAGGCGGCACCACGACCTCGACACCGTGGCGGGTGAGCAGGCGGACCGCGGCGGCATCGACCGAGGGCCGCAGCACCGGCTGGACGCAACCGATGACCAGCGCGACCCGGGCCTTGTGCGGCCCTTGCGGGGCATGGACCTGGCCCGGCTTCACCAGGGTCGGCCCCGGCAATCTGGCCGGCACCAGGGCGCCCAGGGCACCGAGCCGGCCCGGCAGGCGGCGCACGATCGGCCCGAAGACGAAACCGGCCAGCAGGCTGGCCCGGAAACGCCGCCGCCCGGGCAGGGCGAGGGCGATGGCGGCCCGGATCAGGCGGTCGAACATTCCGCGCGGCGCCGTCGCCTCGACATGGGCCTTGCCGTGTTCGACCAGATGGGCGTAGTCGACGCCCGAGGGGCAGGTCGACATGCAGTTGAGGCAGCCGAGGCAGCGGTCGAGATGGTCGCGCACCACCTCGTCGGCCGGGCGGTCCGCCTCGAACATTTCCTTCATCAGGTAGATCCGGCCGCGCGGCCCGTCCAACTCGTCGCCGGTCAGCAGATAGGTCGGGCAGGTCGCGGTGCAGAAGCCGCAATGCACGCATTTCCGGAGAATCTGGTCGATCTCGGCCAGCGTCGGGTCGGCGGCCAGGCGCTCGGGGGCGAAGTCGGTCCGCATCCGCTCAGCCGAGCTTGCCGGGATTGAGGATGCGGGCAGGATCGAAGGCGGCGCGCACCCGCTCTTCGATGGCGGCGCGGGCCGGATCGGCCGGCTCGAACACGGCGACGCGGGCGCGCAGATCGGCATCGGCGCGGATCAGCGTGGCGCTGCCGCCCGCCGCCTTGGCCGCCGGCCGGATCACCGACGCTCCGGCATCGCCGCCCGGTGGAACCGCGAGCCAGAGCCGCCCGCCCGCCCAATCGGCGAACCAGCGAAGCCCGGGCAGGCGCGTGGCCAGATCCTGCGCCAGGGCACAGCCGGCGGCCGGGGGCACGAACAGGCGCCACAGCGGCCGCACGCCATCCGGCAGCAAGCCGGTGATGTCGCGGATCGCGGCCCAGGTCTCGTCCGACGCCGGGCCTTCGATCGCCTCGACCGCCGCCGCCCCGCCGACCAGGTCCTGGAGATCGGCCAGGCGTTCCTCGAGCGCTGCCTCGGGCCCGTCGAAGCGGACCAACAGGGCGGCACCGGCCAGCGGGTGACGCGCCCTGACCGCGACATCGGCCGGCAGATAGGCGATCGCCAGCGGCTCGAGCGGGCTGCCCGCGATCCGCTGCATCAGCTTACCGGCCGCGGCCGGACCCAGATCGAGCAAAGCCGCCGTCACCGTCGCCGGCGCCGTGCCCGCGACCCGGAGCGTGAGCCGTGCCATCACCGCCAGCGTGCCGAAGGAGCCGGCCAGCAGTTTGGGCAGGTCGTAACCGGTGACATTCTTCACGACACGGCCGCCGGCCTTGAAGATCTCGCCCCGCCCGGTCACCGCCTCGACCCCCAGCAGATGATCACGCGCCGCCCCTGCCCGCGGCCGCGCCGGGCCGGAAAGATTGGCGGCGACGGCACCGCCGATGGTGCCGAGACCCGCCGCCTCGCCATAGAGCGGGCCGAGGTCGGGCGGATCGAAGGCGAGACATTGGCCGTTCCGGGCCAGCGTCGCCTGCACGGTGGCGAGCGGCGTCGCAGCACCCAGCGTGATCACCTGTTCCGTCGGCTCGTAGGCATGGATCCCGGAGAAGGCGGAAAGTTCCAGCACCGCGTCGGCCGTCACCGGATGGCCGAAGCCCGCCTTGGTGCCCCCGCCGACGACATGCAGGCTACGCGCCGCCGCGGCCGCTTCGGCGACGGCGGTGGCCAGATCCTCGATCGTGGTGGGGCGCAGACGTTCCATCAGAACCTCGGCAGTTCGGGAAAGCGGAGCTTGCCGCCGGAGACATGCATCCGGCCGAGCTCGGCGCAGGCGTGGAGGACGGGAAAGACCTTGCCGGGATTGAGCAGGCCGGCCGGATCGAAGGCGCATTTCAGGCGCTGCTGCACGGCGAGGTCAGTCGGATCGAACATCGTGCCCATCAGGTCGCGCTTCTCGATGCCGACTCCGTGTTCGCCGGTCAGCACGCCGCCCACTTCGACACAGGCGCAGAGAATATCGGCGCCGAAGGCTTCGGCCTTTTCGAGTTCGCCGGGGCGGTTGGCGTCATAGAGGATCAGCGGGTGCAGGTTGCCGTCGCCGGCATGGAAGACATTGGCGCAGCGAAGTCCGTATTTGGCCGAGAATTCGGTGATCCTGGTCAGCACTTCGGCCAAGCGGCCGCGCGGGATGGTGCCGTCCATGCACAGATAGTCGGGCGAGATCCGGCCGACCGCCGGAAAGGCCGCCTTGCGCCCGGCCCAGAAGCCGAGCCTTTCGGCCTCGTCGCGCGTCCGCCTGAGGCTGGTGGCGCCGCCCGCCCGCAGCATGGCTTCGACCCGGTCCATCTGGGCCTCGACCTCGCCCGCCGGACCGTCCAACTCGACGATCAGCAGGGCTTCCGCCTCGCGCGGGTAGCCGGGATTGCAGAAATCCACGGCCGCGTTGATCGCCAGGCGGACCATCATCTCTATCCCGCCGGGCACGATGCCGGCCGCGATGATCGCCGCGACCGCCGCCCCCGCCGCCTCGACCGCGTCGAAACCGGCCAGAAGCGCGCCCGCCCCCTGGGGCTTCGGCGTGATCCGCACGGTCACTTCGGTAACCACGCCGAGCAGGCCTTCGGAACCGGTGACGATGCCGAGCAGGTCGTAACCCGTGCCTTCCAGCACCTTGCCGCCGAGGTGCAGCACCTCGCCCTCCATGGTGACCAGTTCGAGGCCCAGGAGATTATGGGTGGTCAGGCCGTATTTCAGGCAATGCACGCCGCCCGAATTCTCCGCCACATTGCCGCCGATGGTGCAGGCGATCTGGCTCGACGGGTCGGGGG
>JAYSCC010000262.1:0-5098 GCA_041915065.1 Zavarzinia sp. | reverse complement strand
CGTCCGGCGTGAAGCTCTCCAGCCCGTTGATCATCTGTTTCACGCCCACGGTGCCGAGCGCCGGCACCCGGCCCAGGGCGAGTTCCATGATCGGCTCGAAATGATCGAAATCATCGGCCAGCAGGCGGAAGGAGAAATCGTCCGGCGCCGTCTCCGCCGTCCAGGGGATCGGGTTCGGCTCGTAACCGCCCATGACCAGGCCGCCGACCTCTTCCTTGTAATAGGTGAGACGGTCGGGATCGCGCAGCGTCGGCAGCGACGGCGTAACGCCGGGGATCGCTTCTGTCAGCAGATATTGGTGATGCACGGGATAGAGCGGCACGTTGACGCCCGCCCGCGCCGCCAGGGCGCGGGTCCAGAGCCCGCCGCAGAGCACGATCTTCTCGGCCCTGACCGTGCCCTGGTCGGTCACGATGCCCACGGCGCGGCCGTTCTCGACCACGATGTCCTGGACGGAGACGCCTTCGGCGATTTTCACCCCGGCCATGCGCGCACCCTTGGCCAGGGCCTGGGTGATGTCGGACGGGTTGGCCTGGCCGTCGGTCGGAAGGTACGCGGCGCCGACCAGGTCGTCGATCGTCATCAGGGGCCAGAGGTCCAGGGCTTCCTTCGGGCTGAGCAGGTGCATCTCGAGCCCGAAGCTCCGCGCCGTGGTGGCCTGGCGCTTCACCTCGATCCAGCGGTCCTGGTTACAGGCGAGGCGAAGGCCGCCGTTCATCTTCCAGCCGGTGGCCTGGCCCGTCTCTTCCTCGAGCTTGCGGTAGAGTTCGACCGAATAGCCGAGCAGGCGGGTGATATTGGCCGAGGTGCGGAGCTGGCCGACGAGACCGGCGGCGTGCCAGGTCGAGCCGGCGGTCAACTGGTGGCGCTCGACCAGCAGCACTTCGAGGCCGCGCTTGCCCAGGTGATAGGCGGTGGAACAGCCGACGATGCCGCCGCCGACGACGACGATCTTGGCACTGGCGGGAAGCGAGGTCATGACGGGTCCATTTCGGAAAAGACGGTGAAGGCGGCCTCGAAACGGGCCAGGTTTTCCGCCGTATAGGCGACATAGTCGAAATCGAGGGTGGAGTGGAGTTCGGAGACCATGCTCCACATCGCCTCGCGCAGCAGGGAGGCGCATTGCACGGCGCGGAAGCGGTGCCACAGGCTGGGGCCGGGCTCGTGGCCGAAATAGGCGCTCAGCATCGCCGTCTCGTCGGCGAGGTCGAAACCGTTGTTGGAGGAGAGGCCGCCCAGGTCGAACAGCGCGGTATTGAAGCCGGCGTAATCCCAGTCGACCAGCCAGAGGCGCTTGCCGTCGTCGATGAAATTGGCCGCCAGCAGGTCGTTGTGGCCGAATACGAGGTCGACGGCGCCGGCCGCCAGTTCGAGTTCCCGCGCCCGGCCCGCCAGTTCGGGCAGCAGGGGCACCAGCCGGTGCCCGCCCTCGCGGAGCGTATGGGCATAGTCACGCAACACGTGGAAGACATTGAAGGAGAGCAGGGGGCCGCGCAGATGTTCAGCCACCTCGCGGTGGGCGCGGGCGACAAGGGCGACGCAATCGTCCCGCCGCGCCCGCACTGCGGCCGCATCGAAGGTCCGCCCCTCGACATAATCGAGCACCAGGAGCCCGGGGGCGGTGGCCAGCACCTGGGGCGAAATTCCCGCCTCGGCCGCGGCGAAGCTGGCCGCGTGCTCGTTGAAGCGCATGATGCCGTGCACCGGAATGTCGCCGCCGACGCGGACGACGGCGCGGCGCAGGCTGTCACGCACCAGGAAATTCCGGTTGGTGATGCCGCCCGACAGGGGCTCGATGGCGATGGGGCCCTGCCACAGGGGCAATTCGGCGATCCGCGCCTCGATCGTATCGCCCGCCATGAAGTCCCCGCCACAAGCCCCGACGGTGCGATTCTGGCGCGGCCCGCTTCCGGAAGCAATGCGCTCCGCACAGGGCGGCGCGCGGGATCCCGCCGGGGAATTGGAGTTTTTCCAGGATTCGGGGCTTGACCGGGGCCCGCCCTCGCGTTCATGGTGTGGCCCATGATGACCTACGCGATCGGGACCCTCCTCGGCCGACTTATCTGACCGGCGCCTGCATTCGGCGTCGGGTGGAACACCCTGTTCCTGTCGTCCTGTCCTCCCCATCGGTAAAGTTCACTTCCATGTCGGATCCTGCTCGATCACCGGATTTCGGTCATCTGCTTCTCGGTCGTCTTCGGCTGCGACTTAGCCGGGCCGTGGCGCATCTCCGTCCTGCCGCCGCGGCCTGACCCGGACCCCCAAAACGGCCCCCGAAACCGACCGAACACATCGCCTTCAAGGAAATCCGAAATGTCCGCCCAGCCCGCCCCCACCGCCGTCTCGATGCCGATCGAAAAGTACCGCGCCTTCCAGCCGGTCGACCTGCCGAACCGCCAATGGCCCTCGCGCACGATCGACAAGGCGCCGATCTGGTGCTCAGTCGACCTGCGCGACGGCAACCAGGCCCTGATCGAGCCGATGGGCCATGACCGCAAGCTGCGCATGTTCCGCACCCTGGTCGCCATGGGCTTCAAGGAGATCGAGGTCGGCTTCCCCTCGGCCTCGCAGACCGATTTCGACTTCTGCCGCTTCCTGATCGACAACGGCGAAATCCCGGCCGACGTGACCATCCAGGTCCTGACCCAGGCGCGGGAAGAGCTGATCACCAAGACTTTCGACGCCATCCGCGGCTCGAAGCGGGCGATCGTGCATCTCTATAACTCGACCTCAACCCTGCAGCGCCGCGTCGTCTTCGGCCTGGACCGCGCCGGCATCATCGACATCGCGGTCAAGGGCACCGCCCTGGTGAAGAGCCTGGTGTATCTGATCCCGGAAACCGAGATCGTCCTGGAATATTCGCCCGAGAGCTTCACCGGGACCGAACTCGACTTCGCCAAGGAGATCTGCGAGGCGGTGATGGACGTCTGGCAGCCGACGCCCGAGCACAAGATCATCTTCAACCTGCCGGCCACGGTCGAAATGGCGACGCCCAACGTCTATGCCGACCAGATCGAATGGTTCGTCCGCAACACCAAGTGGCGCGACCGTTATATCCTGTCGCTGCATCCTCATAACGACCGGGGCACCGGCGTCGCCGCGGCCGAAATGGGCCTGCTGGCCGGCGCCGACCGGATCGAGGGCACGCTGTTCGGCAATGGCGAGCGCACCGGCAATGTCGACGTCGTCACCCTGGCGCTGAACATGTTCACGCAAGGCGTCGATCCCGCGCTGGTGGTCAACGACATCGACGAACTGCGCCGCACGGCCGAATACTGCAACCAGCTGCCGGTCCACCCACGCCATCCTTATGCCGGCGAACTGGTCTTCACCGCCTTCTCGGGCAGCCATCAGGACGCCATCAAGAAGGGCCTGAACGCGCGCCGCCAGCAGAACGACATCGTCTGGGAAGTGCCCTATCTGCCGGTCGACCCGGAAGACCTGGGGCGCACCTACGAGGCGGTGATCCGGGTCAATTCCCAGTCCGGCAAGGGCGGCGTCGCCTATCTGCTGGAAATGGAATACGGGTTGCACCTGCCGCGCAAGCTGCAGATCGAATTCAGCCGCGTCGTTCAGCAGCACACCGATGCGACCGGCAAGGAAGTGAGCCCGGCCGAACTCTACGAGATGTTCCGCAAGGAATATCTGGACGCCAAATATCCGCTGGAATTCGTCGACCACCTGACCCTGCCGAACAGCGACACCCATCGCTCGGCCATGACCACCCATGTGAAGCTCTACGGCCAGGTGAAGGAAGCCCATGGCACCGGCACCGGCCCGATCGATGCCTTCTGCGACAGCCTGGCCAAGGAACTGGGCATCGCCCTCGAAGTGGTCGATTACAGCCAGCACGCGGTCGGCAAGGGCGCCGATGCCGAGGCGGTCACCTATGTTGAGATGAAGGGCGAAGGCGGCCGCACCCTGTTCGGCGTCGGCCGCGACCGCAACGTCACCGTCGCTTCCCTGAAGGCCGTCGCCTCCGCCGCCAACCGCCTGCATGCCGCGGCAGCCGCCGGCGCCGCCGCGAAGTAAGGCGCTCGCCTCTTCGACCGTCATCGCCGGGCTTGACCCGGCGATCCACGCCTCTCCGTCCGGCTGGGTGTTCTCGTGGATGGCCGTGTCAAGCACGGCCATGACGGGTTTTTACGCCTGCTGGCCGGCCCGGCGCGGCGGCCTATCGTGCCGTCTCGAAGGGAAAGCCCTCGTCGGCCCAGCCGGTCATGCCGCCGATCATCAGCTTGACCTTGCGGCCGAGCGTGGCGAGGCGGAGCGCCGCGCGGTCGGCGCCGTTGCAGTGCGGGCCGGCGCAATAGACGACGAAGAGCGTGTCGGCCGGATAGCCGGCCAGGCGGCGCTCCGACAGGTCGCGGTGGGGCAGGTTCACGGCACCGGGGACATGGGCTTCGGCGAAGGCCTTCCGCCCACGCACGTCGAGCAGCACGAAATCGGCGCCGCCGCGCTCCATGGTCTCCCGCACGTCCCAGCAATCGGTTTCGAAGCCGAGCTTGCGGCGGAAATGGGCCTGAACCTCGGCGGGTTCGGCGGCGGGATATTCGGTCACGGGCGTGGTCATGGCGGCGGTCCTCCTTGCCACCCAGGCTGCCAGGGACGTTGCCGCGCTGGCAGATGGCGCAATTGCCGATTACCATCGAGATCATGACAAAACGCGACGATCCCTCGCCGGACCGGCTCGTGGTGGCGCTCGCCTACGACGGGCTGTGCACCTTCGAATTCGGCGTGGGCGTCGAGGTTTTCGGCCTGAACCGGCCGGAGATGGGGACGGACTGGTATCGCTTCGCCGTCGCCGCGGTGGACGAGGGGCCGCTCCGGGCGACCGGCGGGATCCGGATCATGGTCGACGGCGGGCTCGACCTGCTGGAGGCGGCCGGCACCATCGTGGTGCCCGGCTGGCGCGGGGCGGAGGCACCGTTGCCGGCGGCGCTGGTGGCGGCGCTGCGCAGGGCTCATGCTCGCGGTGCCCGGCTGCTCTCGATCTGTTCCGGCGTCTTCGTGCTGGCCGGCGCCGGGCTGCTGGACGGGCGGCGGGCGACCACCCATTGGCGTCACGCGCCCGTGCTGGCGGCGCGTTTTCCGGCGG
>JAYSCC010000261.1:660-5105 GCA_041915065.1 Zavarzinia sp. | reverse complement strand
GGCGAAGGGCCGACAAATGCAGTAGCACGTCCCCCTGGCCATCACCTGGCGTGACGAAGCCGTAGCCCTTCGTCATGTCGAACCATTTCACGCGTCCGGAGATTTCGATTGTGGCGATATCGGCGCCGCCACTCGCCGCCATGATGTGTTCCATGAGCAACTCTTCCCACACTGAAAAGATGACGGGCAGGTCACCTTTTCGGGCTATCCCCCTATTTTTACGCGCAGATTTTCCTGCGTTCTTGTGACGCCATATTCCCACCGTGACCCTGTCCTGTCACGAAGAATGATTTTTGCCTGTGAAGTCAAATTGCTCCCAAATGGATGCAGAATTGCTGCATCGCGAAGGCTTCGCCGCCCCCGCAACACGTCACAGGGTTCCCATTACGGCCCGGATAAGCCAGACTGGCCCGAAGTTGAACGCTGACGGTCTGAAAGGGGGACTGGTGGCACAAAGACTGTTGCTGGGGGCGACCTTCTATCTTCTCTGGGTCGCGCTCTCGGGCCACTTCTCGCCTTTTCTTCTGATCACGTCCGTCCTGTCGGTCGCCGGTGTCGTCCTGCTGCTCGTTCATCTCGGCCTGATCGCAAAGGAATACCAGCCTTTCGCTCTGGTTGCATCCATTGTCGCCTATTGGGGCTGGCTGCTGGTCGAGATCGCCAAATCGAACCTCGACGTCGCCCGTTGCGTGCTCGGCCTCGGCCGCCCGCCGACGCCGACCATGGCCTGGATCCCGGCGCCGCAGAAGACCGAGCTTTGCCGCGCCCTCTACGCCAATTCGATCACCCTGACGCCGGGCACCGTCACCGTGCTCGCCGAGGGCGATCATTTCCTGGTCCATGCGCTGCATCGCGAAGGCATTACGGCGCTGAATACCGGCGAGATGGCGCGGCGCTGCACCGATCTGGACGAAAATTTCCGCGGGCGGACCGCCTGAAATGTTTTACGGCGCCGCCATCGCCCTGTTCGCCTGCTTCGCGCTCGCCTTGATTCGGGCCTTCGCCGGGCCTTCGGTGTTCGACCGCGTGCTCGCCCTCAACATGATCGGCACCAAGACGATTCTGCTGATCGCCGTCCTGGGCTTCGCCACCGACCGTTACGACTTCATCGATATCGCCCTCGTCTATGCCGTGTTGAACCTGATCGGCACGGTGGCGCTGCTGCGCTTCCTGACCGCGGGCAAGGAGGCGTCGTGAGCGCGGGCGACGTCCTCGACCTCGCCCGCCGCCTGTTCGGCGAAGGGCTGCTCGGGCTCGGCGCGCTCGCCGTGCTGGTCGGTGCCATCGGGCTGCTGCGCCTGCCCGACTTCTATACGCGCGCCCACTCCGGCGGCGTCACCGATACCGCGGGGGCCATCTCGATGTTGAGCGGCCTCGCCCTGTTGGCGCCGGATCCGCTGGTCTCGCTGAAGCTGCTTATCGTGCTGGCCGTCTCGCTCTTCGCTTCGCCCACGAGCTGCCATGCGCTGGCCCGGGCGGCCTTCCGCTCCGGCCACCGGCCGGCGCTCCACGGCGACCGGCTGCCGCCGGCGGCACCGGGGGAATAGGCCTTGGAACAATTACTGATGATCGGCCTTCTGGCCGCCCTGGCAGCGATCGCGGTCGCCGTCGCCTTCATGCGCGACCTGCTGGTCGTCGCCATGCTGTCGAGCATCTTCAGCTTCACCTGCTGCGCCCTCTTTGTCCTGTTCGATGCCCCCGACGTCGCCTTCACCGAAGCCTGCGTCGGTGCCGGCGTCTCCACTGTCCTGACCCTCGCGGCCCTGCGCCTGACCGGGCGGCAGGAACGCCGCAGCGGCCGGCCGGCCACGGCGATCGCCGCCATGGTCGCCACCATCTGCGGCCTGGCGCTGGTCTATGGTTCGCTCGACTTGCCGCGTTTCGGCGATCCGCGCGCGCCCGCCAACGGCCATGTCGCCCCCCACTACCTGACCAAGAGCGAGGGCGAGATCGGCATTCCCAATGTCGTCACCTCCGTGCTCGGCAGCTACCGCGGCTATGACACCTTGGGCGAGACGGTCGTTGTGTTCACCGCCGCCCTCGGTGTCCTCCTGCTGATCGGCGGGGCGCAGGCCCGGCCGGGCAAGCGGGACGAGGCGCCGGCCCGGGCGGACCGCGACGTGGTCCTGCGTGCGATCGCCACGCTCTTCGTGCCGATGACCCTGTTTCTCGCCCCCTATGTCCAGTTCCACGGTGCCTACAGCCCGGGCGGCGGTTTCCAGGCCGGCGCGATCCTGGGCGGCGCCCTGATCCTGTACGGCCTCGTCTTCGGGGTCGAACGGTTGAAGCGGCTGGTGCCGGAAGCCGTCCTCCGGGTCATCGCCACCCTCGGCGTGCTGACCTATGGCGGGACCGGCCTGGTCACCCTGGCGCTCGGCAAGGGCTTCCTCGACTATGACGCCTTCGGGGGGCGCCCGGTCGGCCAACAGATCGGCCTGACCGTGATCGAACTCGGCGTCTTCATGACCGTCGGTGCCGTCATGACCCTGCTGTTCCAGCGCTTCGCCGGCCGGGAGGACGCATGAAGGACCTGGTCGGACTGTTCCCCTATTGGGCCGTCGCCCTGTTGATGATGACCGGGCTCTATATCGTTATCGCCCAGGGCAATCTCGTGAAGAAACTGATCGGCCTCGGCATTTTCCAGGTCTCGGTCTTCGTCCTCTATATCGCCATGGGCGTCGTCTCGGGCGGCACGCCGCCCATTCTGGAGAACGGCTTCACCACCTATTCCAATCCGCTGCCCTCGGTCCTGATCCTGACCGCCATCGTGGTCGGCGTCGCCACGCTGGCGGTCGGCCTCGCCCTCGCCGTCCGCATCCGCGAGAGTTGCGGCACCATCGAAGAGGACGAGTTGTTGCCCCTGACCGAGCCCGAGGCCCCGGCCGACGCGGAGCCTCACGCATGAGCCTCTTGGATCATGCCCCGGTGCTGGTGGTCGTCCTGCCCCTGTTGACGGCCCCGATCATCGCCTTGCTGCGCAGTGCCCGAGTGGCGGGCATCGCGACCTTCGTGGTCGCCGCCCTCGATGCCGCGCTCGCCTTTGTGCTCTTCACCCGGACACTCGACGGCAGCGTGATCTCCTATGCCATGGGCGGCTGGGCGCCCCCCATCGGCATTGAATACCGGATCGACCTGCTGTCGGCGGTGATGGCCTGCCTGACCAGTTTCAGCGCCGCCCTGGTCGCCTGGTTACTGCCCGTCTCGATCGCCCCCGAGGTGACGCCGGGCGACCGGCCGCGCCTGTTCGCCGCCTTCCTGCTCTGCCTCGCCGGCTTGACCGGCATGGTGGTCACCGGCGACCTGTTCAATGTCTTCGTCTTCCTCGAGATTTCCTCGCTCGCGACTTATGTGCTGATCGCGGCGGGGGCCGGGCGCGACCGGCGGGCGCTCACCGCCGCCTTCGACTATCTGATCCTGGGCGCTGTCGGGGCGACCTTCATCGTGATCGGCATCGCCTTCCTCTATGTCGTCACCGGCACGCTGAACATGGCCGACCTCGGCAACCGGCTGCCGCTCGCGGGCAAGCGGGCGGGCGTCGTGGGGGCGAGCTTCCTCTTCGTCGGCCTGGCGCTCAAGACGGCGATGATGCCGTTGCACCGCTGGCTGCCCAACGCCTATACCTTCGCGCCCGCGGCGGTCACCGCCTTCCTCGCCATGACCGCGACCAAGGTGGCGCTCTACCTGATGATCCGCCTGGCCGTGCTGGTCTTCGGCACGCCGGACGAGATCGGGCGGATCAATTTCGCCACCGTGCTGCCGCCCATCGGCCTGGTCATGCTGATCGCGGGTTCGGCCCTCGCCGTCGTCTCGGCTGACCTTAAGCGCCTTCTCGCCTTTTCCTCGATCGCCAATCTCGGGCTGATGCTGGTCGCCCTCGGACTCGGCGGGGCGGCGGGGATCGCGGCAGCCCTGGTCAACCTGATCAACCACGCGGTGATCAAGGGCGGCATGTTCGCCACCGTCGCCGGCATCGTGCACCGCCGGGGCTCCAGCCGGATGGACAGCCTCGCCGGCCTGTCGCGCGAAATGCCCTTCGCCTTCGTCTTCCTGATGATCGGCGGCATGGGCCTGATCGGCGTGCCGCTGACCGCCGGCTTCGTCTCGAAGCTCCTGGTGGTCAAGACCGCCTTCGACCTCGGCCAGACCGTGGTCGCCGCCGGTGTCCTGCTGTCCTCGCTGATTTCCGTGGTCTATGTCTGGCGCATCGTCGAAGCCTGCATGATCGCCAAACCAGCGAAGCCCGGCCGGCGCCACGACGTCCATCCGATCTTCGCCGGCCCCATGGCGCTGCTCGGCGTCGGCACGCTGGCACTCGGCATCGAGGGTGGCCCGCTGCTCGAAGTGGCGACGCGGGTCGCCGCCGCCCTGACCGGGGGTGCCTCGTGAGCGGCGCCGACCTGATGCTCACCGCCCTGGCCCTGCCGGTGGCGACCGCACTCCTGATC
>JAYSCC010000261.1:0-650 GCA_041915065.1 Zavarzinia sp. | reverse complement strand
GGCCGTCACCGTCGCCCTGCTGATCGCCGGCTTCGACGCGGCCGAGGCCACGCCCCTGGTGCTGGCCGAACTGGTGCCCGGCTTTGCGCTGACCCTGAAGGCGGAGCCGATCGGACTTGTCTTCGCGGGCGTCGCTTCCGGCCTCTGGGTGCTGAATTCACTCTATTCGATCGGCTATATGCGGGCCGAACACGCGCCGCGCCAGACCCGCTTCTATGCCTGTTTCGCCCTCGCCCTCTCGGCCGCGATGGCGATCGCGTTGTCCGCCAATCTGGCCACCCTCTTCGTCGCCTACGAGATCCTCACCCTGGTGACCTATCCCCTGGTGGTCCATTGGCAGACCGAGGGGGCGATCGAGGGGGCCCGGCGCTATCTCGCCTATCTCCTGGCGACCTCGCTGGTGCCCTTCATGGCGGCGCTGGTCTGGACCTGGGTCGCCGCCGGCACGCTGGACTTCACCCCGGGCGGCATTCTGGCCGGCAAGGTGTCGGCCGCGCTGATGCCCGTCCTGCTCGGCCTCTATGCTTACGGCGTCGGCAAGGCGGCACTGATGCCGCTGCACGGCTGGTTGCCTGCCGCCATGGTGGCGCCGACCCCGGTTTCCGCCTTGCTCCATGCGGTCGCCGTGGTGAAGGCCGGCGTCTTCACCC
>JAYSCC010000260.1:0-5105 GCA_041915065.1 Zavarzinia sp. | reverse complement strand
CATCCACGCGAACACCGCCGGCAACGAGCGGTCGTGGATGGCCGGAACAAGTCCGGCCATGACGAATGGAGGAAGCTGACCGATTACAGCCCGTCGAACAGCGCGGTCGAGAGATAGCGTTCGGCGAAGCTCGGGATGATGGCGACGACCGTCTTGCCTTCCATCCCGGGCCGGGCCGCCACTTCGAGGGCGGCGGAAATCGCCGCGCCCGAGGAGATGCCGCAGGCGATGCCTTCGAGGCGGGCCGCCTTGCGGGCGGTTTCGAAGGCGGTTTCGTTGCCGATCGTGATGATCTCGTCAATCAGGCTGCGGTCGAGCACGGGGGGCACGAAGCCGGCGCCGATGCCCTGGATCTTGTGCGGGCCGGGCTGACCGCCGGAGAGCACGGGGCTGTCCTCCGGCTCGACCGCGACCATCTTCACGCTCGGCTTCAGCGACTTCAGGACCGAGCCGATGCCGGTGATGGTGCCGCCGGTGCCGACGCCGGAAATCACCACGTCGACCTTGCCCGCCGTATCGTTCCAGATCTCCTGCGCCGTGGTGGCGCGGTGGATCGCCGGATTGGCCGGATTGGCGAATTGCTGCGGGATGACCGCGCCGGGGATGTCCTTCACCAGTTCCTCGGCCCGGTTGATGGCGCCGCGCATGCCCTTTTCGGGCGGCGTCAGCTCGAGCTGGGCGCCCAGGATCAGCAGCATCTTGCGCCGTTCCATCGACATCGATTCCGGCATGCACAGGATCAGCTTGTAACCCTTGGCGGCCGCGACGAAGGCAAGCGCGATACCGGTGTTGCCCGAGGTGGGTTCGACCAGGGTAGCGCCCGGCTTGATCTTGCCCTCGGCTTCGAGGGCTTCGATCATGGCGACGCCGATCCTGTCCTTCACGCTGGACAGCGGGTTGAAGAATTCGAGCTTGGCGAGAACGTCGGCCTTGGCGCCGGCCTGTTCGGCCAGGCGGTGCAGGCGGACGAG
The DNA here is from genome assembly GCA_041915065.1 of Zavarzinia sp. Classification (GTDB taxonomy): domain Bacteria; phylum Pseudomonadota; class Alphaproteobacteria; order Zavarziniales; family Zavarziniaceae; genus Zavarzinia. Next base: position 4,134 of record JAYSCC010000260.1, on the reverse strand, counting down.
GGGGGTGTCGCCGATCGTCTCGGTGATGCTGTCGTAGACGCGGCCGCGACCCGGCTTCTTGTCCGTGGTGGTCATCTTGGTCTCCCTGGGAATGCCGTCAGATCGAGAAATCCATGCGTTCGCGGCCCTCGGAATGGACGCCGGCCGTCTCCGCCCGGCGGCACAGGTCCTCGACCGTGATCGAGTCGAGCTTGGCCATGATCGTCTCGTGCAACTCGTTCCAGAGCGGCTGGACGACCTTGCGGCCGAGGTCGGAATTCATCAGGCCGCCCTCGGCGTCGTCTTCCTCTTCGCCGGCTTCGACGGCACCGACAACGCGGATGATTTCGCCGACCGTGATGCGGCGCCTCTCCCGCGCCAGGCGATAGCCGCCCTTGGGACCGCGCACGCCCTTCAGCACGCCGGCATGGACGAGCTGCTGCATTACCTGTTCGAGGTAACGCTGGGGGATCCCCTGGCGCCGGGTGATCTCTTTCGACTGCACCGGTTCGGGCCGGGCGTTATAGGCGATGTCGACCACGGCCTCGAGGGCGAAGAGCATCTTGCGCGATAGGCGTAGCATCAGATGTTCCGTTCCTTCACGGTCTCGGCGATCCGCGCGGCGAGGCGCGCGGCCACTTCTGTCTTGGGCAGGCGGGGCCAGGATTCGACCCCGTCCGCCGTCACGATGTGCACGGCATTGTCCCGTGCCCCCATCACGCCACCCTCGGGACCGCTGCCGACATCGTTGGCGACGATCCAGTCGCAGCCCTTGCGGGCGAGCTTGGCCTTGGCGTGATCGATTACATGCTCGGTCTCGGCGGCGAAGCCGACGACCAGCGGCGGGCGCTTCTCGCCTGCCTTGGAGAGGCTGGCCAGAATGTCCGGGTTCTCGACGAAGGAGAGGGCCGGTACCTGGCCCGAGCCGTCCTTCTTGATCTTCTGATCGGCCTCGCCGGCAACCCGCCAATCCGCCACCGCGGCGGCGCAGACCGCGACATCGGCGGGCAGTGCCGCCTCGACCGCCGCCGCCATCTGGCGCGCGGTCTCGACATGGACGGTCTCGACGCCCGCGGGATCCGCCAGGGTGACGGGGCCGGAGACCAGGGTGACCTTGGCGCCGAGCGCTGCCAGGGCGCCCGCGATGGCATGGCCCTGCTGGCCCGACGAGCGGTTGGCGATGTAACGTACCGGGTCGATCGGCTCGTGGGTCGGGCCGGAGGTGACGACGATGCGTTTGCCGGCGAGGGGCTTCGGCGCCGCCTGCTCGGCATAGAATGCCTCGATCCGGGTCAGGATCTCGTGGGGTTCCGCCAGGCGGCCGGGGCCATATTCGCCGCAAGCCATGTCGCCGTCGTTCGGCCCGACCACCAGCACGCCGTCGCCGACGAGACGGGCCAGGTTTCGCCGGGTCGCCGGGTGGTTCCACATGCGGACATTCATGGCGGGGGCGATCAGCACCGGCTTGTCGGTCGCGAGCAGCGCGGTCGAGGCGAGATCGTCGGCATGGCCGTTCGCCATCTTGGCCATCAGGTCGGCGGTGGCCGGACAGACGACGAGAAGATCGGCCGCGCGGCTGAGCTGGATATGCCCCATTTCCGCCTCGTCCGTGAGCGAGAACAGCTCGCCATAGACCTTGTCGCCGGTCAGGGCCGAGACCGAGAGGGGGGTGACGAATTCGCGCGCCGCCGCGGTCATGATGGCGCGGACGGCGATGCCGCGCTCGCGCAGGCGGCGAATCAGCTCCAGCGCCTTATAGGCGGCGATGCCGCCGCCGATGACCAGAAGAACACGCTTTTCGGCCATTCCGCTTGCCCCGCGCAATGGAGGTGAGGAATTGGTTTTTATACGCAAGATTGGTGGAATTCAATAGGAATGCCGTTCTTCACTCGGGATAGGGGGCGTTGACGGCACCGCGTCGCCGTGACCTTCTCTCGATTGGAGATTTCGGGGGAATAGATGCGTAGCGCCATGATCGTTGCCGCCCTGGGCGCGGCGGGGCTTCTTCTCGCCGGCTGCGAGACCGCGCCGACCTCGGCTTCGGCCGAGCAGCCGGGGGCGGTGACCGTGCTGGCCGGCGGCTGGCAGGTCGGCGCCGGCAAGCTGCATGATTCGAGCGGGCGGGACTATGCCGTCTGCACCCTGCAGCAGGTCGGCGACGGGACTCGGCGCTTCTGGCTGGCGGCGACGCCGCCCGCGGTCTCCAAGGATGTTTTCATCGGGCTCCGCTCGCCCGACCTGCCTGCGGTCGAAGGCCGGGTCGAACGCAAGGCGGCGCTGACGATCGACGGCAAGGAGTTCGCCCCGGCGCGGGTCCAGCAGGCGGGCGACGCGCTCTCGATGGCGATCCCGGGCGACTCCGCGGCCGCCTTCCTGGACGCCTTCGCCAAGGGCGACAATCTGCGGGTCAGCGCGGCCGACCTGCCGGGCTTCGCCTATCCGGTCTCGCTCAAGGGCAGTGCTGCCGGGCGCAAGGCCTGGACCGAGTGTATCGCGACCCGGCTCAGCGAGTGAGGGCGAGGACGACGACGGCGGCGGCGAGCGCGATCACCGCCCACCACAGGCGGCGCTGGGTCTTGGCCTGACCTTCGGCGATGGCGCGCGCCGTCTCCGGATGCAGGCGGAGGCCGCTCTCGGTCACCTGGGAGCCGAAGCGTTCCAGCTTGTCGAGAAGGGCCGGCAGGCGCCGGGCCAGGCCGGCCGCACCCTCGGCCGCGTCGAGCAGGCGATGCTCGGGCGAGAAGGTCGAGACCAGCCATTTCTCCACCACGGGACGCGACACTTCCCAGATGTTCATGTCGGGATCGAGGCTGCCACAGACACCCTCGACCACCACCATGGTCTTCTGCAGCATCAAGAGATTCGGCTGGGTCTCCATGGCGAAAGTCTCGGTCACCATGAAGAGCTGCTGGAGCAGGCGGGCGATCGAAATCTCCCGCGTCGGCCGGCCCAGGATCGGCTCGCCGATCGAGCGGAGCGCCTGGGCGAAGAGTTCGACCGATTTCGAGGCGGGCAGGATCCCCGCCTCGGCATGGACGCGGGCGACCCGCTTGTAGTCGGCCGTGATGAAACCGATCAGGGTTTCCGCCATGAAGCGGCGCATCGCCCGGTCGAGCCGGCCCATGATGCCGAAATCGATCACCACGATGGTGCCGTCGTCGGCGACGAAGAGATTGCCCTGGTGCAGGTCGGCATGGAAGAAGCCGTGGCCGAGGGCCTGGTCCAGGAAACTCTGCATCAGCCGCTTGGCAAGATCGCGCGGGTCGTGGCCGGCGGCGACCAGGCGGTCGCGGTCGCCGATCGGGATGCCGCGCACCCGGTCGACGGTCAGCACGCGCCGCGCCGTCCGGCTCCAATCGACCGCCGGGGCTTTCACCCGCCCGTCGGGGCTCAAAGACAGTGCCAATTCCGAAGCGGCGGCGGCTTCGAGGCGGAGATCCATCTCGAGGAAGGAGACTTCGGCCAGGGTCCGCACCACTTCGCGCGGGCGGAGCCGTTTCAGCGGCAGGAGCCAGCGCTCCGCGATCTCGGCCGCCCAGGCCAGCGCTTCGAGGTCGAGGCGGAAGGCGGCTTCGATCCCCGGGCGCAGAACCTTGACCGCGACTTCGCGGCCTTCCCGCGTGGTGGCGAAATGGACCTGGGCGATCGAGGCGGCGGCCACCGGCTGCTCGTCGATCGCGCTGAAGATCTGGTCGAGCGGGTGCATCAGCTCGTGCTCGATGATCCGCTTCGCTTCGGCGGTCGGGAAGGGTGGCACCCGGTCCTGAAGCTGGGAGAGCGCGCGGGCGACCTGCTCACCGACCAAGTCCGGGCGGGCCGCCAGGCTCTGCCCCAGCTTGATATAGGTGGGGCCCAGGCTGCCGAGCGCCACGGCCAGGCGTTCGCCCGCCGACTTGCCTTCGAGGTGCAGGCGGCGCGGCATGAACTGGATCGACAGCAGGCGCCGGGCCAGACGGGCCGAGAGCGGCAATTCCTCGACCAGTTCGGCCGGGAACAGGGCATCGTGCACGGCGAGCCGCCGGGCCACCCGGAACAGCCGCCAGGAATGGCGCAGGGCCGCCAGCATGGTCCGGGTCCTAGAGGCGCCAGCCGCTGTGCAGGGCCGCGACGCCGCCGGTCAGATTGCGCACCTGGACCTGCTCGAAGCCGGCGTCG
>JAYSCC010000259.1:2074-5109 GCA_041915065.1 Zavarzinia sp. | reverse complement strand
GTGAAGCCGTAGCCGGGCGAGATATTGGGCACCAACTGGCCGATCGGCCCCGCCACCTCGAAAGTGCCGGCGAGACCGGCGAGACCGCCGGTCAGCAGCAGGCAGAACCAGGTGAGCCGGGTCCGGTCGAAACCGGCATAGCGCGCCGCCGCCGGGGCCGAGCCCAAGGTCCGGATCTGGAAGCCGATGATCGAACGGGACAGCAGCACCCAGCCCGCGACCGCGATCGCCAGCGCCACCAGGAAGCCCAGATGCAGCCGCGTCTCTTCGAGGATGATCGGCAGCGTGGCCGAATCCGAGAACATGCGGGACTGCGGGAAATTGTAACCTTCCGGATCCTTGAGCGGCCCGAACACGAGCACGGCCAGAAGCAGCGTGGCGACATAGGTCAGCATCAAGCTGGTCAGGATCTCGTTCACGTTGAAGCGGGTCTTGAGGAAGGCCGGGATCGCGGCATAGGCGGCCCCGCCCAGGATGCCGGCGAATGCCATCAAGGGCAGGATGTAGATCCCTTCGTCGTTCCAGAAGGCGAGCGCCACCGCGCCGCCGCAGAGGGCACCGACGGTGAGCTGCCCCTCCGCCCCGATGTTCCAGATATTGGCCCGGTAGCCGAGCGCCAGGCCGACCGCGATCATGATCAGTGGCGCCGCCTTGACCCCGAGTTCGGCGAGCCCGTTCAGCGTCTCGACCGGCGAGACGAAGAAATAATAGAGCGAGTCGATGGGATCGACGCCGAGGGCGAGGAACAGGAAGAAGCCCGCCACCACCGTCGCACTTACGGCGATGAAGGGGGTCAGATAGAGCATGCGCGTCGAAATCTGGCGGCGCGCCTCGATCTTCAGGGCCATTACGCAGCTCCCTTTTCCTGCGTGCCGTGGATGCCACCCATCAGGAGGCCGATCTCCTCGACCGAGACGGTGGCGGTCGGCATGGCCGCCGACAGGCTGCCGGCATTGATCACCGCGATGCGGTCGCTGAGCGTCAGCAATTCATCGAGATCCTGGGAGATCACCAGGATGGCGCTGCCGGTCGCGGCGAGATCGACCAGGGCCTGCTGGATGGTCGCCGCCGCCGCGGCGTCGACGCCCCAGGTCGGCTGCGCCACCACGAGGATTTCCGGCTTCTGGAGGATTTCGCGCCCGACGATGAATTTCTGCAAATTGCCGCCGGAGAGGCTGCCCGCCGTCGTCTCGGTGCCCGGGGTGCGCACGTCGAAACGCTTGATCACCTCGGCGGCGAAGCTGCGCGCCTTGGCCGTGTCGAGGAAGCCGCCCTTGAGGAAGCCCATGCGCTTGTGGCCGGACAGCATGGCATTGTCGGTCAGCGACATGTCCGGCACGGCGCCGTGGCCGTTCCGTTCCTCCGGCACGGTACAGAGGCCGAGCTTGCGACGCCCGGCGGGGCCGAGCCTGCCGACCGGCTTGCCGTCGATCGTGACCGCCCCAGCCTCGGCTGCGCGGCGCTCGCCCGCGATGGCGGCCAGAAGATCGCCCTGGCCGTTACCGGCGACGCCGGCGATGCCCAGGATCTCGCCCGCCTTGAGGGCGAGGTTGATCGATTTCAGCGGAACGCCATGGGCGACTTCCGGTGCCATCGAGAGATTCTTCAGCTCGAGCCGGAGCGGCCCCTTGTTCTCGACCGCCTCGCGCCGGGCGACGCTGCGGAATTCGGCGCCGATCATGAGCTGCGCCATGCTGCGAGCGGTCTCTTCCGCGGGCGTGCATTCGGCCACCACCTTGCCGCCGCGGAGGATGGTGGCGTGGTCGCACAGTTCCTTGATCTCGTTGAGCTTGTGGGAAATGTAGAGGATCGAACAGCCTTCGGCACTCAGCTTGCGGAGCGTCTCGAACAGGCGGTTCACTTCCTGCGGGGTCAGCACCGAGGTCGGCTCGTCCATCACCAGGAGGCGCGGCGATTGCAGGAGGCAGCGCACGATCTCGATCCGCTGCCGCTCGCCGACCGAGAGCGTATGGACTTCCCGCGCGGGGTCGAGCGGCAGGCCGTAGGAGTCGGAGACGAGGCGGATCCTGGCCGCCAGGGCCGCCCGGTCGCGGCCCGGATCATCCATGCCGAGGGCGACATTTTCGAGCACCGTCATCGCCTCGAAGAGCGAGAAATGCTGGAACACCATGCCGATGCCGAGCGCCCGGGCGGCATGGGGGCTGGGCACGTCGACCTCGCGCCCGTCCCAGGAAATGTCGCCCGCATCCGGCTTCAGGATGCCGTAGATCTGCTTGACCAACGTGCTCTTGCCGGCGCCGTTCTCGCCCAGAAGCGCATGGATCTCGCCCGGCAGGACCTTGAAGGAGACGTCCGAATTGGCTTTGACGCCCGGAAAGGACTTCGTGATGCCGCGCAATTCGAGCCGCGGATGCTGTTTGACGACCTCCTCAACCGGCTCCATCTGCCACCCCGATCCCGTCAAAGCCCCTGTAACGCCAGTGCAGCATATGGCAGTGCACCAAGACAACCGTCGTGCAGGGCAATAATGTTTTTCGGGATTTCGAGACAATCAACGAAGTTGCCGGCAGGACACACCCGCACCCATCGCACTTGGCACGACCTCCGGCATATGCGAGGAGAGTCGCGGCCGGTTGGCCGAAGGGTGGAGCGAGGGTGAGATGAAGATCGCGGTTGCGGGTCTCGGCTATGTCGGCCTGTCGAATGCGCTGCTCCTGGCGCAGCACAACGAGGTGGTGGCGCTCGACGTGGTGGCCGAGAAAGTGGCCCAGGTAAATGCCGGCGTCTCGCCCATCGCCGATCCCGAATGCGAAGCCTTCCTGAAGCGGAAAGACCTGAATTTCCGCGCCACCACGGTGCCCGAGGAAGCCTTTGGCGGCGCCGATTATGTGATCATCTCGACGCCGACCAATTATGATCCCGACACCAACCGTTTCGACACGCGCTCGGTCGAAGCGGTAATCGAGAAGGTGAAGGCGATCGCGCCGACGGCCGTGATGGTGATCAAGTCGACCATCCCGGTCGGCTACACCAAGGCGACGGCGGCCGCCATGGGCACGCAGAACCTGATCTTC
>JAYSCC010000259.1:0-2064 GCA_041915065.1 Zavarzinia sp. | reverse complement strand
CCGGAATTCCTGCGCGAGGGCAAGGCGCTCTACGACAATCTGCATCCGAGCCGGATCGTGATCGGCGAGCGCTCGGCCCGGGCGGAGCGTTTCGCCGCGCTGCTGAAGGAAGGCGCCATCACCAAGGATGTGCCGACCCTGTTCACCGACAGTGCGGAGGCCGAGGCGATCAAGCTCTTCGCCAATACCTATCTCGCCATGCGGGTCGCCTTCTTCAACGAGTTGGACACCTATGCCCTGTCGCGCGGGCTCGATGCCCGCCAGATCATCGATGGCGTCGGCCTCGATCCCCGCATCGGCAGCCACTACAACAACCCCTCCTTCGGCTACGGCGGCTATTGCCTGCCCAAGGACACCAAGCAGCTCCTGGCCAACTACAAAGACGTGCCGCAGACCCTGATCCAGGCCATCGTCGACGCCAACCGGACGCGCAAGGATTTCATCGCCGATGCGATCCTGGCCCGGCGGCCCAAGGTGATCGGCATCTATCGCCTGGTCATGAAGTCGGGCTCGGACAATTTCCGGCAAAGCTCGGTCCAAGGCGTGATGAAGCGGGTCAAGGCCAAGGGCATCGAGGTGATCGTCTACGAACCGGCGATGCACGAGGACCGCTTCTTCGGCTCCCGCGTGGTGCGCGACCTCGCCGCCTTCAAGGCGGAAGCCGACGTGATCATCGCCAACCGCAAGACCAAGGACCTCGCCGACGTCGACGCCAAGGTCTTCAGCCGCGACCTCTTCGGCTCCGACTGAGGACAGGCGGCGCATGGCCTTCCGGCTTCCCCCGCTGAACACGCTCCGCCTGTTCGAGGCGGCGGCCCGGCTCGGCAGCTTCAAGGAGGCGGCCCAGGAAGCCAATGTCACGCCGAGTGCCGTCAGCCATGCCGTGCAGACGCTGGAAGACTGGCTCGGCACCGAGTTGTTCCAGCGAACGGCGCGCGGCCTGATCCTGGGCCCCACCGGCAAGGCTTATGGTGAGGAAATCCGCGCCGCCCTCGCCCTGATCGCGACCGCGACCGAGCGCCTGCCGGGCCGGCGCGCCACCGGCAGCCTGACGATCAGCGCGGCTCCCAGTTTCGCCAATTGCTGGCTGCTGCCGCGCCTGCCCCGCTTCGCCGAAGCCCATCCCGAGATCGCGGTCCATCTCGACACGGCGAAGCACTATGTCGATTTCCCGCTCGACGGCGTCGACCTGGCGATCAGGCGCGGCACCGACGCCCGCGCGGGCGAAGGCTGGATCCGTCTGGCGCAGGAAAGGGTGCAGCCGGTCGCCGCCCCCGCCGTGCTGGCGGCCCATCCCGCCGCCTCGCTCGGCGCCTTGCTGCACCACCTGCCGCTGATCCTGGTGACCTCCATCCGGGACGACTGGGGTCCCTGGTTCGCCGCCCGGGGCGAGACCATGCCGAACGACGCCCGGGTGATGCGGGTCGATACCATCCAGCTCGCCGCCGATGCCGCGGCCCACGGTCTCGGCATCGCCATGGGGCGGCTGCCGGTGCTCGGCGATTTCCTGGCCGACGGCCGGCTCGTGCCGGTCGAGGGGCCGGAGCTGCCGGTCGCTGAAGCCTATTGGCTGGCCGGCGCCGAACATGTCTTCGAGCGGCCGGAAGCCAAGCGCTTCCGCGCCTGGATCCTGGCCGAGCTGGGCTCCGACGCCTGAGATTACAGGGGTACCGCCAGCGCCTCGCCCGCCACCGGGCGGGGACGGTCGTCCATCGTCCATTGCAGCAGGAAGGCGGTGGCGCCGATCACCAGCATGGCATCCCAGGCGATGCCATAGGATCCGGTCAGGCCGACACTGAGCCCACCCGCCCAGGAGCCGGCGAAGGCACCCAATTGGTGGCTGAGGAAGGCGACGCCGAACAGCGTGTTGAAATGGCCGAGGCCGAACATGCGCACGATCAGCCCGCTGACCAGCGGCACCACGCCGAGCCAGAGCAGCCCCATGGCGGCGGCGAAGACGAGCGCCGATTGCGGCGTCACCGGGGCGGCGACAAAGCCGGCAATCACCAGGGTGCGGAGGAGATAGGCAAGGGCGAGCAGGCGCTTCTGGCTGAAACGCGCGCC
>JAYSCC010000258.1:0-5126 GCA_041915065.1 Zavarzinia sp. | reverse complement strand
GCCTCCGATCTCTTGAATCCGCTGATCGGCCCGGTGGCCGGGGCGGCGATCCAGCCGCCGATCGGCACCCTGCCGCGTTCTACCGTGCTGAAGAACCTCGATAACAGCGCCTTCTACGTCTATTACCCCGACAATCTCCAGATGCTGGGCATGGCCTTCAACACGACGGAGAATTGGACCGGCCTCGCCGTCAACGGTGAGATTTCGTGGAAGCACGACGTGCCGATCTTCCTCTCCGCCCCGGCCTTCTTCGCCAAATCGCTGGACCAGGCGGGCGGCATTCCGATCGACCAGGGCACCGCCAATGCCAAGCTGCCGATCGGTCCGCCGACGATCGGCGGCCAGACCCTGCCGCTCGGCCCCATCTATGTGAACAACTTCGGCATCGCCCCGATCGCCGATGGCCCGGCGGGCGAGACCTTCGACGACCGCTATGTGCCCGGCCGCCGGGTCTATGCCGACGAGCCGCACGACGTCTGGCAGGCGGCGCTGCGCCTGACCAAGATCTTCGGCGGTACCGATCCGATCGCGTCGCTGATCGGCGCGACCTCGGTCATCGCCCTGGTCGAATTCGGCGCGCTGCATGTCGACCTGCGCGATGGCTACCCTTACGCCGCCTATGGCCAGAACGGCTTTTCGGGTTTCTACAGCCGCTCCTTCGGCCTGCCGGGCGATAATCAGATCTCGCCCCCGGTGCCGGTCACGGCGCTGGGTGATCCGTTCTGGAACACCGGCAAGCTGCCGACCAAATGGTCCGGCGGGGTGCAGGGTCTCTTCGTCTTCGATTATCCGGACCTGGTGCCGGGGGTGAAACTGCAGCCTTCGGTGGCCTTTTCGACCGGGCTGTTCGGCATCACGCCGGCGCCCTTGCCGGGCTTCACCAAGGGCATGACCTCGATGCTGTTCGGGCTCCGCGGGGAATTCTCCCAGAGCTTTTCGGTCACCCTGAACTACTTCAAGTCCTTCGGGGCGGGCGGCGGGCCCAATGGTTCGCGCAATCCCTTCATCGACCGCGACTTCATCGGCATCGCCGCGACCTATCAGTTCTGAGGGGCCAGTTTGGGGGCGGGAGGGGCGTTGCCGAGCATGATGCGGGCGACGAAATCGGCGATCGTATATTCGATGTCGGCGCGGTCGATGTGGCGCGGGCAATGCAGCACCGTCTCGATGATCGAGGCCCGCGACATCACCATGAGGACATAGGAGGCGGCTTCGGGCCTGGCGAAATTCAGCCGGTCGCGGATCGAGGCCTGGGTCGCGGCCGAGATCGCGATCAGGCTGGCCGGTAGTTCGGCCACCGCCGGGATCTGCAGGGCGAAGGGAATGACTTCGAGGATCAGGCGGACCTTGACCCGGTGCCGGTCGACGACTTCGAACAGGGCGGAGACCATGGCCTGGGCTGCGGCCGCCAGTTCGAGCTGGGCGCCGGCCGCCAGCCTGTCGCCCACCTCGGCCAGCATGGCATCGACCCATTGGGTGACGACGCGGGCGACGATCGCTTCCTTGTTCGGGAAATATTGGTAGAGCGAGCCGATGCCGACGCCGGCCCGCTCCGCGATCCGGTTGGTGGTGACCTTGTCGTAGGGCAGGGCGGAGAGCAATTCGTCCGCCGCCTGGAGCATGGCCTCGACCGTCGCTTCCGCCCGGCGCTGGCGCGGGCGTTTCTTCATGTCGATCGCGAGGCCCCTGGCCATGGCGTGTCCCCCCACCTATTTTATGTGAGTATTTCGCCCATTCTGCTCGCGTCGGCACGGGGTGCCAAGGGGTACCGCTTCGATGAATTTCCTGGCCATGGACGTGGAGACGGCCAACGGCGATACGGGCTCGATCTGCTCGATCGGCATCGCCCGATTCGAGGGCGGCGTGCTGGCCGGCGAATTCTATTCGCTGGTCGACCCGCGCGACGATTTCTATGCCTTCAACATTGGAATCCACGGCATCACGCCCGAGATGGTGCGGGGCGCGCCGACCTATGAGGAACTGGCGCCGGAGCTGAACCTGATGCTGGAAGGCGCGGTGGTGGCGACCCATACCGCCTTCGACCGGGTCGCGACCGAGCGGGCCTCGGCGCGCTGGCGGGTGGCGGAGCCCGAGTGCCGCTGGCTCGATTCGGCGCGCATGGCCAGGCGGACCTGGGCCCATTGCGCACGCCGGGGCTTCGGCCTGGCACCGCTGGCCGCGATGATCGGCTATCGCTTCGAGCATCACCATGCCCTCGAGGACGCCAAGGCGGCCGGCCATGTCGTGCTGGCGGCGCTGGCCGAATCGGGCCGCGGGATCGAGGAATGGCTGGCGCTCCAGGCCGCGCCGAGTGCTCCCATCCGATCGCGCCGGCGGGAGGACGTGCGCCGCCTGGGCGATCCCACCGGGCCGCTCTCGGGCCAGGTGGTGGTCTTCACCGGCACCCTCTCGATCGCGCGGAAGGCGGCGGCGGACCTGGCGGCCCGGGCCGGCTGCGCGGTCGACAGCTCGGTTTCGCCGCGCACCACTTTCCTGGTGGTCGGCGCCGACGAAGGGGGCAAGAGTTCGAAACAGCTCCGCGCCGAAGCCATGGCCGCCCAGGGCCACGCCATCCGCATCATCGACGAGGACGGCTTTCGCGCCCTGTTGGCCCAGACATGAAAAAGGCCGCCCGGGTGGGCGGCCGTTTCGACTGACTGGTGCTGCTGGACAGGATTGAACTGTCGACCTCTCCCTTACCAAGGGAGTGCTCTACCACTGAGCTACAGCAGCGTTCCCGGTCAGGGCGCGGAAACTGCCACAGGCGGCGGCGATGCGCAAGCGGTCTATAGCCTTATTTCACCGGCTTCACGCCCGGCGGGGCTTGGAGCATGCCCGGGGCGGACGAGGTCGGCCGGGGCGCTTCGTGGCCCTGGGGCTCGGGCGCCGAATGGGCGCCGGGGCGGGTCGAGACGTCGCCGCCTTGGACACCCTGGTCGGTCAGAGAATAGCCGCTGCCGCTCGGCATCGGCGCGTGCGGGGTGGCGGTGCCCCCCGAGGTGCCGCCAGACATGCCGGTGGTGGTGCCGCTGGCGCCGGTCGCACCCGGGCGGGTGGCAGGCGGGGCGCTGCCATTGTCCGGAATCACCGTGTCGGGCCGGCCGGCGATCGTGTGGGTCTCGCCTGCTTCGAGGAGGCCGTCCTTGGTCTTGAGATAGCCGAAATAGAGCAGGCCGCCGGCCCCGCCCAGGAAGGCCAGGGTGATCAGCACCAGGCCCCAGTCCGGGCCGCGGCGGCGCTGCTGCGGCGGGCGCAGGCCTATGGGCTCGACCCGGCCGATGGCGCCAGGGCGCACAGCTTCAGGCTCGAGCCCGCGCATCGGGGGTTCATCGGTCAGACGGCGTACCATGGCGGGAGCAGACTCGATCTTTGTGGCCCTTGTGTGACGGTCAATCTATCGCATCGCAGCATCGCCGTCGATGGACGGCGGCGCATGGCTTGTTCCAGGATGGCGCGCGTCAGAACGAGGATGTGCCGCTTGTCTCCACTCGCCCGAATCGAAATCCCCGCCCGCAGCGGCCATTTCTCCTGCCTGGCCGGGGGGCCGCCGATGGGGCAGGCGCCGCTCGTCCATTTCGCCCATGCGACCGGCTTCAACGCCGAGACTTATGCGCCGCTGCTGGCCCCGCTGTGCGAGCGCTACACGGTGCGGGCGGTCGACCTGCGGGGCCACGGCTTGAGCACCGTGCCGGCAGAAGCGGGCCGGCTCCGTTCCTGGCTTCGCTATGTCCACGACCTGGTGCCGGTTCTCCAGGGCTTCGGGCAGAAGGCGGTGCTGGTCGGCCATTCCATGGGCGGGGCGGTCAGCGCCGAACTGGCGGCGCTGCATCCCGAACTCGTCGCCGGGCTTCTGATGATCGATCCCGCCGTGGTGCCGCGGGCCGCGGTGCCGGCCATGGCCCTGGCCCGGGCGACCGGCCTTGCACGCAAGATTCCACTGGCGGAGCGGGCGGCGCGGCGCCGGGCCGTCTGGGCCAGCCGCGAGGCCATGATCGAGGCCTGGCGCGGGCGCGGCGCCTACAAGACCTGGCAGCCCGGCATCCTCGACGCCTATGTCCAGGGCGGCACCATCGAGCAGCAGGACGGCATGGTGCGCCTCGCCTGCACGCCCGCGTGGGAGGCGCGAACCTTTTCGACCATCTCACTCGCCTTCTGGCGCCGCATTTCCCGGGTGACTTGCCCGGTCACCGCCCTCTATGCCGAGCATCAGTCGACCCTGCGGGCCGACGGGGCGCGGACGCTCAAGGCATTGCACCCGGAGGCGGTGGTGGAACAGGTGCCGGGGACCAGCCATTTCATCCCGATGGAACAGCCGGAAAAGGTGATCGCGGCCGTCGATGCCCTTGTCGCGCGCATTTAGGACACAGAATCCGCTTGACACTTGGGCGCATTGTGCACATTATGGGTACATAATCACGACAATCCCCGAAAGGCATAGCGATGAGCGACGCTCCCATCGATTGGCGCGGCGTCGAGCGGGACTATCGCCTGGGCCAGCTCTATCTGGCCGAAATCGCCGAAAGCTACGGTCTTTCGGAAGCCGCCCTCCGGCGCCGCGCCAAGGATGAAGGCTGGGTCCGGGGCGGCGGTGACGCCGACCTCGCCGCCCGCCGCGGCTTCGAGGTGGCGCGGGCGCACCGCCGCCTGCTCGCCGACCTGCGCGAGACCCTGGGCCAGGTTCAGCAGGGCCTTCGCGATCATCTGGCGGCACCGACCGGACCGCCGGAAGAGGGGCCTTTCGCCGCCGGGGCGGAGACCGTGGCCGGCCTGGTGCGCGCCCTCGGCACCACCGCCGAACGGCTGATCCGCCTGGAACGCCAGGCCTTCGGCCTCGACCGTAGCGACCAAGCGGGGGAGCAGGATGGCGACGGCGCCGAAATCCGCGAGCGCCTTCAGGGCCGCTTGTCTCGCCTCGCTGTCGGCCGAGACGCGGGCGGACTTCCTGAGGAGCCTGAGCCGGCGTGAGGCCGAAGCGCTGTATTACGACTGGGAATTCTGGGCGCGGCCCAGCCAATTGCCGCCCGAGGGAACCTGGCATGGCTGGCTGGTGCTGGCCGGGCGCGGCTTCGGCAAGACCAGGGCCGGGGCCGAATTCGTCCGCGCTGAAGTGGAGGCGGGACGGGCAC
>JAYSCC010000257.1:0-5137 GCA_041915065.1 Zavarzinia sp. | reverse complement strand
TGAAATCGCCAGCACCACCGCCGGGGCCGGCGCTTCGCTCGCCGCCCTCGAAGCGGCCCATCGCGCCCTGATCGACACGGTGACCGAAGTGCTCTCCCTCCAGGCCGAGGGGCGGGAACGGCGCCGCGCGGCGGAGGGCGAGCTGGCCCGCCTGGATGGCGCCCTGAAGGCCACCCTGGGGCCGTGAGGGCACGGCCATGAACCTTTGGCGGCATATCGCGGCGGGGGCCGGCGGCGGCGCGGTCTTTCTGCTGTTCTATCTCGGCCTCGGCGACTGGCCGTCGGTCTCACTGCTGGCCGGCATCGGCGCCTATGCCGGATTGCTGCTGATCGGCCGGGCGCTGCTGCCGGGATCGCTGCCGGAGGCCGCGCCGGTCGGACCTGAGCTGGCGGCCGGCGCGATCGAACGCTTGCGCCGCCTGGAAGCCATGGCCGCGGCAGCGGGACCGGCACTCGCACCGGCGCTGCGGCGAGTCGCCCTTGCGGCGGCACCGATCGTCGAGCGGGCCTGGCGCCAGCCGGACCAGGCTATGGCCCTGCGCCGCCTGCTCACCTTCCATCTCGACCTGGCGCTTCGCCTGGCCGAGCATGGCGCGGCGATCGTGCAGCTCGCCGGGGCCGGGCATCCTGGGCTTGCCAAAGTGGCGGCGATGTTGGACGAGGTGGCGGCAGCCTTCGCCGCCGAGGCCGACTCGGCGGCGGCGAGCGAACTGAAGCGTCTCGAGACCGAACTGACGGTGCTCGAGCGCCAACTGGCGGCGGAACGGCACGAGCACCGCCCCGTGGGGAGAGAATGATGGCGAACGTCCTGATCCGTTATGCCTTGGCCGGTGCCTTTGCCCTGTCGCTGTCGCTACCGCTGGTGGCTCGGGCCCAGGTGATGGACGACCTGACCGGCACCTATGTCGTACGCGGCACCAATCCGGGTGACGGTGGCAGCTATGGCGGCACCATCACGGTGAAGCTGGTCGGCGAGGTCTATCAGATCCAATGGACCGGTTCGGGCCAGAATGCCGTCGGCACCGGGCTTCGCTTGGGCGACACGCTGGCCGTGACCTGGCAGGACCCGGCCAACAAGGATACCGCGGTCGCGGTCTATATCGTCATGCCGGACGGCGGGTTGAAAGGGCGTTGGGCGCCGCTCGGCGGTGCCAAGGCCGGCTCCGAGGACTGGACCCGCAAGGCCCAGTGAGTCAGCCGCCGACCCAGGCTGCCAGCGCGCCCCAGGAAATTGCCGTCATATAGACGAGGAAGGCGAGGGCGGCGAGCCCGCCCAGGATGCCGATCAACGCCATCAAGCCGTCCTGTTCGATCAGGCCGAGGGCCAGGAACAGGATGGCGAAGGACAGCGGGATATTGGTGAAGGGGATCGGGCTCGCCAGCATCAGGCCGAGCACGGCGATCAGGATGCCGACCAGGCGTTCCTGGGTCCAGCCGGTGAGAAAGGCGAGGCGGGGTTTCAGCACCTTTTCGAGGCGCTGAACCGTCGGCAGGGCCCCCTTCACGACGCGGCGGAGGTCGTCCGCGGCGATGGTCCGGCGCAGCACCCGTTTCGGCAGCCAAGGCCGGGGCAGGCCGAAGATCATCTGCAGCGCGATGAAGGCGATCGGGAAGCCCGAAATGGCCGAAAGGCCCGGCGGCGCGATCGGCAGGCAGGTGGGCAGGGCGAGCAGCAGGATGAGCAGCCCGAAGCCCCGCTCGGCCAGATTGTCGACGATGGCGCCGATGGAAATCCGTTCCTCCGGCCAGCCGAAGGCGAGGACGACCAGGGTCTCGGCGGCCGTAGGGTCGCGTAGCGTTCCGCTCAACTGAGATCCAGACGGCGCGGCAGGCGCCTTTCGCGATGCACCGAGACGGAGAGGATGAGGCCGACGCCGATCATCAGCGTCATGGTCGCCGAACCGCCGTAGGAGACCAGCGGCAGGGGAATGCCCACGACCGGGATCAGCCCCATCACCATCGACAGGTTGATGAAGACATAGAGGAAGAGCTGGGTGCCGATGCCGAGGGCCACCAGCCGCCCGAACTGGTGCCGGCAGCCGAGGCCGATCGCCAGCGCATAGCCGAACACGCAGACATAGAGCAGGATCAGCAGAAGCCCGCCGATCATGCCGAATTCCTCGGCCAGTTGCGGGAAGATGAAGTCGGTATGGACCTCGGGCACGAAGCGGAGCTGGCTCTGCGTGCCCAAGAGATAGCCTTTGCCGAACACGCCGCCCGAACCGAGCGCGATCATCGATTGCAGGATGTTGTAGCCGGCGCCGAGCGGATCGGCTTCCGGATTGAGGAAGGTGAGCACGCGCCGTTTCTGGTAGTCGTGCATGAATTCCCAGACGATCGGCAGGGCGCCCAGCCCGGCGCCGATCACGATGGCGAATTTCCATAAGCGCACGCCGGCCAGGAAGAAGATCGCGCCGGAACCCGCCATCAGCAGAGTGGCCGTGCCCAGGTTCGGCTGCTTCAGCACCAGTGCCACCGGCATCAGCACCATGAGCAGGGGCGGGATCAGCACCGTCGGCCGGCCGATCTGTTCCGGCGTGACGCCGTGGAAATAGCGTGCCAGCGCCAGCACCAGGGCGAGCTTCATGATCTCGGACGGCTGGATCTGGAAGAAGCCGAGGTCGATCCAGCGTTGCGCGCCCATGCCGATCGAGCCCATGACCTCGACGCCGATCAGGCCGACCAGGGTGACGCCGTAGAGGAAATAGGCGTAGCGGGCATAGAAGGCGATGTCGATCACGGCGACCACGACCATGACGCCGAGGCCGATGACGAAGCGCGCGAGCTGGCGTCCGGCCCAGGGATCCCATTTGCCCCCGGCGCTCGAATAGAGCATGGCGACGCCGATGGCCGCGATCGCGATCACCAGGAGGACGAGACCCCAGTTGATCGACAGGATGCGCGAGCCCAGCGAAGGGCGGTCGCCGTCATGAGTATAGACGCTCAAGGATGGAGTCCCGGACCTCGGTTCGACGGGTTCGCCCTTCTTCTAAACCGGTTTCGCCGCCAGCGCAAAGCCGTCCCGCTGCCGATCAATCGGGAACGTCCCATTCCTCGGCCCAGGCCGCCAAGCTCTCGTGGCACCAAGCGTCGGCCGTGGGGAAGAGGGCGGTCCGTGGCCAAGCCGGATCGGGCTCGGCGCCCTTGCGCCAAGTCAGATGGACTTCGGCGACCGAGCCATCGGCCAGGAGGAACAGCGTGTCGTCGCGGCCGTCGACCCTGCCGATCGCCCGCGCTGCCCGGCCATAGAGGACGTGGCGCCGGCCGACCTCGCGCCGCAATTGACCTTCGAAGACGGCCCGGGCCTCTTGGTCGGCGATCGCATACCAGGGCGTGCGCCAGGTGATCGCCGGATCGGGCCCGGCAACGGGCTCGGGCCGGCGGCGGAACGGGCGCGCCAGCCAGCCCATCGTCTCAGCGCCGGGTGACGGCCGAGACCATCGCCCAGGCCCAGCCGATCATCATCAGGGTGCCGCCGGTCGGCGCCACCACGCCCAGGCTGACGCCCGCGAGGCCGAGGGAATAGAGCGCGCCGGCGAAGAGCAGGGCACCGATCGCCATGGCGAGGGGGGCTGCGACCGACAGGCGGCCGCGGTCGACCAGCCAGAGCAGGGCGACGGCACCCGCGGCATGGATCATCTGGTAGAGGCTGCCGGTGCGCAGGAATTCGAGCTGTTCGGGCGTCGCGGTCGCCTTGACCGCATGAGCGCCGACGGCGCCGACGGCGACCGCCATCAGCCCGTCGAGCGCCGCCAGGAACAGGGTGACGCGGGCGAGGGGCAGCATCAGGCGACCGCCATGGCGCCGACGAAAGCGTCGGCCAGCACGGTGGCGATCTGCGCCCGGCTCTTGTCCGAGGTCAGCAGCTTCTCGTCCTGCGCATTGGAGAGGAAGCCCGTTTCGATCAGCATGGCCGGCACGTCGGGCACCTTGAGCACGGCGAAATTGGCCGAGCGCTTGGGATGGTCGAGCAGGCGGAGCTTGGTGCCCGCGGCCTTCACGATATGGGCCTTGCGGGCGAGTGCCGTGTTCAGCGAATGGCGCCGGCTCAGGTCGAAGAGGATGGCGGCGACCTGCGGGTCCGAGACGCCGGAATCGATGCCGCGCAGCACGTCGGTCGCATTCTCGCGGTCGGCGATCGCCGCGGCGAGGCCGTCGGACGCGGTTTCGGACAGCGTATAGGCGGACAGGCCGCGAGCGTCCGGATTGGGTGCCGAATCGGCATGAATCGAGATGAAGAGATCGGCCTTGGCGAGCTGGGCCAGGGTGGCGCGCTCGGTCAGCGGCACGAAGACGTCGTTCTTCCGGGTCAGCACCACCTTGTAGCGGCCGCCGCCCTCGATCCGGTTGGCGATCCGGGTCGCGAGATCGAGGGTAATGTCTTTCTCGTAGGCGCCCGAGACGCCGATGGCGCCCGGGTCGTGCCCGCCGTGGCCGGGATCGATCATGATCACGGGCTTCGCCTTGGCATTGGCAGGCGCCCCGACCGGCTTCCGCCGCGGTGCCGGCATGCCTTCGCCCAACTGGCCGGCCAGCGCCGAAGTCGCCCCGGCGGACAGCAGCAAGGGCAGGGAAAGGCCGAGCCTCAGGATATTGCGCCGATCGATGCTCATGACCCCCCTCTCGGGCCAGATGAACCAAATGGATCAGGTGAACCAAAGCCGCGGACAAGCGCAAGTCAGAGCCCGTCCCGATCTCCTGAAAATGGCAGGAATTTCCTCGATTTCAAGAGCTTGTCCCGAAAAACTCAGATTCCGATATAAGCGAGAGGCCGATACCGCAGTGCGATATTGCGAAATCTTGCGTGGCTTCCCTTGACAGCGGATGGGGCCGGGCCTAACTCTGCCACGGCTGTTAGCACTCGCCTTAAGGGAGTGCTAGCCACGTGGCCCCGGCAATCAGGCCCATGAACAGGCCTTTGTCTATTCCAGAGGAGGTTTCCATGAGCTTTCGGCCGCTGCACGACCGGGTTCTGGTCAAGCGCATCGAAGCAGAAGAGAAGACCAAGGGCGGGATCATCATCCCCGATACCGCCAAGGAAAAGCCGCAGGAAGGCGAAGTCGTCGCCGTCGGCTCGGGCGTCCGCAACGAGAAGGGCGAACTGGTCGCTCTCGACGTCAAGCCGGGCGACCGGATC
>JAYSCC010000256.1:0-5147 GCA_041915065.1 Zavarzinia sp. | reverse complement strand
GTCTGCACGAAGCGCTCGTGATCGCCGAACACGGTGCGCATCTGGCCGGGCCAGCTGTCGGCGATGCAGAGATTGCCTTCGGTGGCGCCGACCAGTTCCTTGCCGTCGGCATCGACCACCACGGGCTCGACGCCGAAGAAGGGCAGGGTGGCGGAACCGGGCTTCAGCGCGGTGGCGCCGGGCAGCGGGCTGATCAGGATGCCGCCGGTCTCGGTCTGCCACCAGGTGTCGACGATCGGGCAGCGCTCGTCGCCGACGACCTTGTGATACCAGTTCCAGGCTTCCGGGTTGATCGGCTCGCCGACGCTGCCCAGCAGGCGGAGGCTTGCCCGCGAGGTGCTCTTCACCAGGGCCTCGCCCTCGCGCATCAGGCTGCGGATCGCAGTCGGCGCCGTGTAGAAGATCGTCACCTTGTGCTTGTCGACGACCTGCCAGAAGCGCGAAGCGTCCGGATAGCTCGGCACGCCCTCGAACATCAGGGTGGTGGCGCCATTGGCGAGCGGGCCATAGACGATGTAGCTGTGCCCGGTGACCCAGCCGACGTCGGCGGTGCACCAATAGACGTCGTCTTCGTGGTAATCGAAGATCAGCTCGTGGGTCATGCTGGCATAGACGAGATAGCCGCCCGTGGTGTGCAGCACGCCCTTGGGTTTGCCGGTCGAGCCCGAGGTATAGAGGATGAAGAGGGGATCCTCGGCATTCATCGGCTCGGGCACGCAGACCGGATCGACCTTGGCCAGTTCCTCGTCGTACCAGACGTCGCGGCCGGGAACCATGTTGACCTTGCCGCCGGTGCGGCGGACCACGATCACGCATTCGACGTCGGGCGCCTGTTCCAGGGCCTTGTCGGTATTGCCCTTGAGGGGCACGGGCTTGCCGCCGCGCAGGCCCTCGTCCGAGGTGATCACGACCTTGGAGCCGCAGTCGACGATGCGGCCGGCCAGGCTGTCGGGCGAGAAGCCGCCGAAGACGATCGAATGGATGGCGCCGATCCGGGCGCAGGCCAGCATGGCGACGGCGGCTTCCGGGATCATGGGCAGGTAGAGGGTGACGCGGTCGCCCTTCTGAACGCCCTTGGCCTTCAGGACATTGGCGAAGCGGGACACTTCGGCATGAAGCTCGCGGTAGGTGATGGCGCGGCTATCGGCCGGGCTGTCGCCTTCCCACAGGATGGCGACCTTGTCGGCCCTGGTCTCGAGATGGCGGTCCAGGCAATTGGCGGCGACATTGAGCACGCCGTCGTGGAACCAGCGGATGTGCACGTCACCGGGACCGAAGGAGACATCCTTCACCGCCTCGCCCCAGAAGCCCACCGGGTCTTCCACCGAACGGCGGTAACCCGACGCGTAGCCCGCAGCATCCACATGCGCCTTGGCCGCAAAACCGGCCGGAACCGGGAAGACGGGATCGTGGGCGGTATCAGGCTTGGGCGAAGCGGTCATCGGGGCGTCTCCAGTTTCGTTGGGGGAGAGGGTGGCGGCCGGGCCGCCACCCTCGCGTCGTCGATCAGTCGGTGATCTTGTTGTCCTTGGTTTCGCGAACGAACAGCATGCCGATCACGAAGGTGCCGGCCGCGATGATGATCGGGTACCACAGGCCGTCGTAAATGTTGCCGGTGGCGGCCACGATGGCGAAGGCGGTGGTGGGCAGGAAGCCGCCGAACCAGCCATTGCCGATGTGATAGGGCAGCGACATCGAGGTGTAGCGGATGCGGGTCGGGAAGAGTTCCACCAGCATCGCCGCGATCGGCCCGTAGACCATGGTGACATAGACCACCAGGACGAAGAGCAGCACGAGCAGCATGACGTGGTTGATCGCCGCCGGATCGGCCTTGGCCGGATAGCCGGCATCGGCCAGTGCCTTGGTCAGCGCCGCGTCGAAGGCCGCGGCCTTGTCCTTGGCGTCGGCCGCGGTGCCATCATAGCCCTCGATGGTCAGGGCGCCGATCTTCACGACCGCGGCGGTGCCTTCCGGCGCCACTTCGTTCGAGTAGGGCGTGCCGCGCTTCACCAGGGCGCTCTTCACGATGTCGCAAGGCGTCACGAACTTCGAGGTGCCGACCGGGTTGAACTGGAAGGTGCACTTGTTCGGGTCGGCCACGACCACCACCGGCGCGGTGGCCTGTGCGTGTTCGAGCGCCGGGTTGGCGTAGTGGGTGATTGCCTTGAAGATCGGGAAATAGGTGAGCGCCGCGATCAGGCAGCCGGCCATGATGATCGGCTTGCGGCCGATGCGGTCGGACAGCGAGCCGAAGATCACGAAGAAGGGCGTGCCGACCAGGAGCGAGCCGGCGATCAGCAGGTTCGCGGTCTGGGCGTCGACCTTCAGGGTCTGGGTCAGGAAGAACAGGGCATAGAACTGGCCGGTGTACCAGACCACGGCTTGGCCGGCGGTCAGGCCGAACAGCGCGATCAGGACGATCTTCAGGTTCTTCCACTGGCCGAAGCTCTCGGTGATCGGCGCCTTGGAGTGGGTGCCTTCTTCCTTCATCTTCTGGAACAGCGGCGATTCATTGAGCTGCATGCGGATCCAGACGGAAACGCCGAGCAGAATGACCGAGACCAGGAAGGGAATGCGCCAGCCCCAGCTCTCGAAGTCCTCGGTCGACATCGACAGGCGAACGCCCAGGATGACGAGCAGCGAGAGGAACAGGCCGACGGTCGCCGTGGTCTGGATCCACGAGGTGAACTTGCCGCGCTTGTTGGGCGGGGCATGTTCCGCGACATAGGTCGCCGCACCGCCGTATTCGCCGCCGAGCGCCAGGCCCTGCAGCAGGCGCAAGGCGACCAGGATGATCGGCGCCGCCATGCCGATCGAGGCATAGGACGGCAGCACACCGACGATGAAGGTCGAGGCGCCCATCATCAGGATGGTAATCAGGAAGGTATATTTGCGCCCGACCATGTCGCCTAGGCGGCCGAACACCAGCGCGCCGAAGGGACGCACCGCGAAACCGGCGGCGAAGGCCATGAGGGCAAAGATGAAGGCGGCGGTCGGGTTGACGCCGGAGAAGAACTGCTTGGAAATCACGGCTGCGAGCGAGCCGTAGAGGTAGAAGTCATACCACTCGAACACGGTGCCGAGTGACGACGCGAACACGACCTTCCGCTTCTCGGCGGCTTCCGCGCGTTCCTTGTCCTTTCCCATTGCCACGCTGACCATCTTTTACCTCCCTGGGCGATTTTTCGCCCGTTGTACCCCGTTTGAGCCAGATCAAGGCTCTCGGCCTTTGCCGATCGCCACAGTGGTACCGGAGGCCTGCCAACAGGTGAGCCCCGACAATGGTCGAAAAACCGGCCCCGCCACAGAATTGGCGGCCTATGCGTCAAGTCATGTTGCGTTGCAAAAACGTATTTCCGGCCGGCATCGCCATCGCAATGTCATATGGAAATAGACAAAGGTCGGTCTTGGCGCGTAGATGGAGATATGCAGGGAGGGTCGTGACGCTATGTTGCAGGACTGGGCAATCCTGCTGATGTCGCTTCTGTATATCGGCAGTCTCTTCGCGATCGCTTATGTGGGCGACTGGCGCCAACGACGCGGCGCCACGTCGCAGCGCATGGTCTACGCCCTCTCGCTGGCGATCTATTGCACCTCCTGGACCTTCTACGGGAGCGTCGGGCGGGCCGTGGCGGCGGGGTGGGATTTCTTCCTGATCTTCGTCGGGCCCATCGTGATCATGCTGTTCGGCCACCGCCTGCTGGCCCGCATGGTGCTGATCGCACGCAACCAGAACATCACTTCGATCGCCGACTTCATCGGCTCGCGCTATGGCAAGAGCCGGGCCGTCTCGGCCCTGGTCGCGGTCTTGGCGATCGTCGGCGTGCTGCCCTACATCGCGCTCCAGCTCAAGGCCGTGTCCGACAGTTTCGATACCGTCGTTGGCAGCGCCGCGACGACTGGCGCCGGCGATTTCCATGCCTGGCGCGACACCGCCCTGATCGTCGCCGTGATGATGGCGGTCTTCACCATGCTGTTCGGCATCCGCCGCGCCCAGGCGACCGAGCAGCACCGCGGCATGATGCTGGCGATCGCCTTCGAATCGCTGGTCAAGCTCGCGGCCTTCGTCGCGGTCGGTCTTTTTGTAACCTATGGGGTCTTCGGCGGCTTCGGCGGCCTCTTCGCCAAGGTCGCGCATGATCCGGCATTCATCCAGTTTGCCTCGCCCACACTCGATACCGGTTGGCTCACCCTGACCGTGCTCTCGGGCCTCGCTTTCCTGTGCCTGCCGCGCCAGTTCCATGTCGCGGTGATCGAGCATGGTGCCGGCAACCACCTGGACATGGCCCGCTGGCTCTTCCCGCTCTATCTCGTCGTCATCAATCTCTTCGTCGTGCCGATCGCGGTCGCCGGGCTCACGGCGCTGCCGGCGGGCACCGCACCCGATACCTTCGTGCTGGCCATCCCGATGGCGCGGGGCGACGACGTGCTCTCGACCTTCGCCTTCATCGGTGGCCTTTCGGCGGCGAGCAGCATGGTGATCGTCGCCTGCCTGGCGCTCTCGATCATGGCCTCGAACGAGATCGCCATGCCCTTCCTGCTGCGCTGGCGCCAGTTCGATCGCCACGACAGCGGCCGCGTGGTGGTGGTGACCCGGCGCACGGCCGTGGTCGTCGTGCTGCTGCTCGGCTATCTCTACGAACGCGCGCTGGTCGGCCAGATGACGCTGGTCTCGATCGGCCTGATTTCCTTCGCCGCGGTGGCGCAATTCGCGCCCGCCCTGCTGCTCGGCCTGTTCTGGCGCGGGGCGCATCGCAACGGCGCGGTGGCGGGCCTGGTCGGTGGTGCCCTGGTCTGGTTCTTCGTCCTCTTCATGCCTTCGATCACGGGGAACGGGGGGGATCTCGCCACCCTCGACGGCCTGCTCGAGGAGACGCTGGGCGGGCTCGATCCTTTGAGCCGCGGCGTGGTCGCCAGCCTCGGGCTGAATCTCTTCCTGCTGGTCGTGGTCTCGCTCTTTTCGGCGCCGCACAAGCGCGACCGCGAACAGGCCGAAGCCTTCGTCAATCCCCAGGTCGAACTGGACGCCGAGACGGTGCAGCGCGCCGGCGCCGCCATGTCGATCGAGGAATTGAAGAGCCTGTCGGCGCGCTTCATCGGTGTCGATCAGGCGGAGCAGGCCTATGCCGGGATCGAACGCACGGGGG
>JAYSCC010000255.1:0-5171 GCA_041915065.1 Zavarzinia sp. | reverse complement strand
GGAAGGCCGCCGAGGGCGGTCGCGGTTTGTCCGGATCGGGATAGATCCGCACCCGCACCTGATAGTCACCCACCAGCGGATTGCCGCTGAAGGTGACATGCTCGACCGGATCGGGCAGCAGCACCAGACCGCCCGCATTGGCATAGCCATTGGCATCGATGTCGAGCCTGCCCGAACCGCAGCCGCTCGGCTGGCGCGACCAGATCAGGTCGCCGTTCGGGCAGCGCACGTGAATATCGAGGTCCGTGCGGTTGTCCCAAGCCAGGATGAATTCGAGCCGGCCGTGCTGGCCGCCCCGCTCCTCGACCCGGCGGCGATCCTCGGCGACCTGGCCGGACGGGGCCTCGGCCCGAGGTGGTTGGGCGGCCGGTGGTTGCGGTTCGGGCGGCGGCTCCGGCCGCGGGGTCGGGGTCGGTGGGGCCGGAGTGACGGGTGGCTCAGGTGGTGTTTGCGGCGGCTCGGGCGGTGGCGCGGCCGGAGTTTCCGGGATCGCCGGGCGGCAGGCCGCGGCCTTTTCCGCGAGTTTGCGTTGCAGGTCGGAAAGTTCGCGCTGCAGGTCCTGCTCCTGCCCTTTCAGGCCCTGGAGTTCGCTGGCGATGCCGATCTCTTCCGGCGGCACTTCGCAGACCAGGGCCGGTTCGCCGAAGAAGGACGAGAGCCAGCCTCGCTGATAGGCCCAGAGACCGATCACCCCGGCAGCCAGCAAGGCGAGCACGACCAGCGTGACCACGAAGGGCCAGGTCCACAGCCAAGGTGTCCGCGGCGGCCGGGGCGCGGCGACGACCACCGTCGCCGCCACTGGAATTGCACTGGCGGCGACGGTACCGGTGGCCGCCGGTGGCGCACCCGGCGGCGGGGGCGGCGGTGCGATCACCGGCGAGAAGGCGTGCAGCAGGCCCCGGGCCGGCGGCAGGCCGCGCCCCGTCGGATCCAGCGCCAGGGCACCCCAATCGGTCAGCACGATCTGGTCGCCGACCAGATAGATGCGGTCGAGGCCGGGAATTTCGATCGCGGCCGCGAGGTCGGCGCCCAGTGTCCGCTCGCTCGCGTCGCTGCTGGCGGCGAGGCGGCCGGCCTCGCCCCGGATGGCGCCAACCAGGCGGCCGAGTCTCGCCTGGACCACCTCGCGCTCGGTCGCGGGCAGGTCGACGAAGCGGCTGATCGGCCCTTCGAGGTCGCTGTGCCATTCGGTGAAGGCGCCGACCACGACCGGCCGGGTGAACAGCGCGGCATGGGCGAGGCCGAGGCGCCCCGCCAGCAGCCCGGCGATTTCCGCCTGGGCGGCGGAAGCCGGCCGCCCTTCGATGTCGATGGCTTGGACCCGGTCGGTCCGTGTCGTCGCGACGAGCGTCATGATCGCCTGAGATTACCCCGCCAGATGTCCGTCATGCCGCCCACCCCAAATCGCCGGCAGTGTAGACGATGACCGGCCGGGCGCACAGTGATTGACGTCACCGCCGCCCGGCGCTCAACTCCCGCCACAAGGAGGAGCCATGCCCTATCCCAGCGACGATGCCGCCATCTGCCGCCTGTTGACCGAAACAAGGGTGATCGCCCTGGTCGGCGCCAGCCCCAATCCCGCCCGCGCCTCGAACGACGTCATGGCCTATCTTCTGCGCCGTGGCTACCGGGTGATTCCGGTCAACCCGGGCCAGGCCGGCAAGGAGATCCTGGGCCAGCCGGTGGTCGGCCACCTGGCCGACATCGCCGAACCCATCGACATGGTGGACATCTTCCGCGAGCAGAGCGCCCTCGCGGGCGTGGTCGACGAGGCGATCGCGATCGGCGCCAAGGCGGTCTGGATGCAACTCGGCTTGGCCGACGACGCCGCCCGCGCCAAGGCCGAGGCGGCGGGAATGGCGGTCGTCATGGACCGCTGCCCGAAGATCGAAATTCCGCGTTTGCGTATTTAGCGAAATAGATATGTGAAAAAATTCTATAGACATCTCAAGGACGGAAATAACTGGACGGCGCCCCGAATCCGTCGTCAGAATGGCGCCCTGTTTCATGGAGACCAGGAATGAGCGAGCAAAAGCCTGCCTTCGAAACCCGCACCATCCATGCCGGTGCCGCCCCAGATCCGGCGACCAAGGCGCGGATCACGCCGATCTACCAGACCGCCTCCTATGTCTTCGACGATGTCGATCACGCGGCGGCGCTGTTCGGCCTGCAGGCCTTCGGCAATATCTACACCCGCATTATGAACCCGACCAATGCGGTGCTCGAAGCCCGCATCGCCGACCTCGAAGGCGGCACTGCGGCGCTCGCCGTCGCATCCGGGCATGCGGCGCAGTTCCTGGTGTTCCACACCCTGCTGGCCCCCGGCGACAAGTTCCTGGCCTCGCGCAAGCTCTATGGCGGCTCGATCAACCAGTTCGGCCACAGCTTCAAGTCCTTCGGCTGGGAAGTGATCTGGGTCGATTCCGATGATCCGGAGAATTTCGAGCGCGCCTTCGTCCCCGGCGTCAAAGCGATCTTCGTCGAATCGATCGCCAATCCGGGCGGCGTGGTCACCGATCTCGATGCCGTCGCCGCGGTCGCCAAGCGCCACCATGTGCCGCTGATCGTCGACAACACCCTGGCCACGCCCTATCTGATCCGGCCCTTCGAGCACGGCGCCAACATCGTCGTCCATTCGGCGACCAAGTTCCTGGGCGGCCACGGCAATTCGATCGGCGGCCTGATCGTCGACGGCGGCAATTTCGACTGGCTGGCGGACGACAAATATCCCCAGCTCTCCAAGCCCAATCCGTCCTATGCCGGGCTCGAGATCGGCAAGACCTTCGGCAATATCGCGCTCGCCATCGCCGCTCGCGTGCTGGGTCTGCGCGACCTCGGCCCGTCGCTCGCGCCGATGAACGCCTTCCTGATCCTGACCGGGACGGAGACCCTGGCGCTGCGCATGGAACGGCATTCGTCGAACGCGCTCGCGGTCGCCAAGCACCTGGCGTCGCACCCCAAGGTGGCCTGGGTCTCCTATGCCGGGCTCGAAGGCGACAAGTATCACGCCCTGGCCCGCAAATACGCGCCCAAGGGCACCGGCGCCGTCTTCACCTTCGGCCTGAAGGGCGGCTATGACGCGGGCGTGAAGCTCGTCCAGGGGGTCAAGCTGTTCTCCCACCTCGCCAATATCGGCGACGTGCGCAGCCTGATCATCCACCCGGCCTCGACCACCCACAAGCAGCTCTCCCCGGCCCAGCGCACCGCCGCCGGCGCCGGCGACGACGTCGTCCGCCTGTCGGTCGGCATCGAGAATGTGGTCGACATCATCGGCGATCTGGACCAGGCCCTGGCCCAGATCTGACCAGCGCGGCTGCGTCGGGCTCAGGCCCGGCGCAGCCGATGGGCCAGGTTGAGGCCCAGCGTGAAGAGCACGAAGGCGCCGGCCTGGTGCAGGGCGCCGAGCGAGACCGGCACGACTTCCAGCAGAGTCCAAACGCCGAGCAGGAACTGAACCACGACCATGGCGGCGACCAGCATCGCCGCCGGCCGCGCCGCCGGCACCCGCCGGGCCGCTGCCCAGGCCAAGGCCAGCACCGCCAGGGCGACGATCTCCGCCATATGCCGGTGCAGGAACTGCGCCGTGATCGTGTTCTCGAAGGGATCGATCCAGGCCGGCACGGTGGTGAACATGCCGGCCGGCACCAGGTCGCCGTCCATCAGCGGCCAGGTGTTATAGGCGAGACCGGCATCGAGGCCGGCCACGAAGGCGCCCAGGATGATCTGCAGGAAGATCAGCACGACCGCCGCCGTCGCCAGTTTGGCGAGGCCGGGCGAGAGTGCCTGCACCGCCCTGCCCCGCAGCATGTCGAGCGCGGTCCAGAACACCGCGGCATGAATGATGAAGGCGACCGAGAGATGGGCCGCCAACCGGTATTGCGAGACCGAGACGCGCTCGCTCAGGCCCGACGCCACCATGAACCAACCAAGCCCGCCCTGCAGCCCGCCCAGCACCAGGATGCCGGCCAGGCGCCAGGCCATGGGCCTATCGAGCTTGCCGCGCAGCAGGAACCAGGCGAAGGGCACGAAGAAGGCAAAGCCGATCAGCCGGCCGAGCAGGCGATGCGCCCATTCGAACCAGAAGATTTCCTTGAACTCGGCCAGCGTCATGCCGTGGTTCAATTGGGTATACTGCGGGATCTGCTGATACTTGCCGAATTCCTCCATCCAGGCCGCTTCGGAGAGGGGCGGGATGGCGCCGGTGACCGGCTTCCATTCGGTGATCGAAAGGCCGGAGCCGGTGAGCCGCGTCACCCCGCCCAGCACCACCATGGCCAGCAGCAAGGCCGAGACGACGAACAGCCAAGTCGCCACCGCCCGCCGGGCCTGCACGGTCATGGCGCCGCCGCCGTCGATCCCCGCCTGTTGGCCCTGCCACTGCTGCCCGGCAACGCTCATGTCCGCTCCTCACGCGATGATGGCGCGACCATAGGAGATCGCCGCCGCCAGGGCCAGCGCTCAGGTACCAAGCGGCAGGAAGGGCGGCGTCTCGTCCGCGATGCCGAGATTGGCGAGCAGGCGGCGCCGCGCCGCCGGCTTCAACAGCGGCCCGAAGGCCTGGAGATGCTGGTAAATGCCCCAGTCGACCTCGCCCATGTCGGCCTCGGGCACATTCATCTCGCGGAAGAATTCATGGGCGAAGCGGATCAGGACGATCGCATTGGTGACCAGGGGGCCGATCCATTCCTCGCCCACGTCGAGATGCCCCTCCTCGCGCAGCGCCAGGAAAAAGCGCGTCATCTGCTCGAAGGTGCCTTCGTAGATCCCGGTGATATTGGCCAGCATATGGCCCGAGTGCTCGCCGTAATCAGCCCGGTCGCGGAAGATGAAGCGGAAGTCGCGCACTTCGGACGACAGCGCCCGCAGGAAGCCGGCATAGGAATCGAGGATGTCCCCCTCGCCCGGGCCGAGCTTCAGGCGCTGCTTCGCCCGCTCGACATAAAGCGCCGAGACGACATCGAGCAAGGCGCGCTTGCTCTTGAAATGGTACCAGAGATTGCCCTCGGTAATGCCGAGGTCGGCCGCCAGTTCGGCGGTCGTCACATTGCCGAAATGCCGTTCGTTGAACAGGCGGATGGCGGCTTCGATGATGCGTTGGCGGGTGTTCCGGGCCATGGGCCCAGGTCTAGCCGATCGAAGCCGCCCTGTCAGCAATGCGGGCGCAGACTCAG
>JAYSCC010000254.1:0-5172 GCA_041915065.1 Zavarzinia sp. | reverse complement strand
TCGTTGCAGCGCGGCCGATGCCGCGGCGGGCGGCGGAGCGGCGGACGTAAGTGATGGATCAAGTGAAGCCATTCGTTACATTCACCGGCGTGGGCAAGACCTACGACGGGCGCCAGAACGTGGTGCAGAGCCTCGACCTCGAGATCGGCCGCGGCGAATTCGTCTCGCTGCTCGGCCCCTCCGGTTCGGGCAAGACTACCACGCTGATGATGCTGGCCGGCTTCGAGACGCCGACCGAAGGCGAGATCGCCCTGGATGGCAAACGGCTGAACGATCTGCCGCCGCACAAGCGGAACATCGGCATGGTGTTCCAGAATTATGCCCTGTTCCCCCATCTGACCATCGCCGAGAATGTCGCCTTTCCCCTCTCCGTCCGGGGCGTGTCCAGGGCGGAGCAGAAGGCCCGGGTCGCTCGCGCCCTCGACATGGTGGAACTGCCGCAGGTCGCGAACCGGCGGCCCGGCCAGCTCTCCGGCGGGCAGCAGCAGCGTGTCGCCCTGGCAAGGGCGCTGGTCTTCGAGCCCGCGCTCGTCTTGATGGACGAACCGCTCGGCGCGCTCGACAAGCGGCTCCGCGAGACCATGCAGTATGAGATCAAGCGCCTGCACCACGAGTTGGGCCTGACCGTCGTCTATGTCACGCACGACCAGGGCGAGGCGCTGACCATGTCGGACCGGGTCGCCGTCTTTTTCGACGGCCGGATCCAGCAGATCGCCCCGCCCGATATCCTCTACGAAGATCCGCAGAACGCCTTCGTGGCCAATTTCATCGGCGAGAACAATGCCGTCGCCGGCACCATCCGCCATGTCTCCGACGACTGGGCGGTGATGGAGGTGGACGGCGTCGCGATCAGCGGCAAATGCGGCCGCGACCTCGCCGTCGGCGCACCGGCCGTGCTGGCGCTCCGGCCCGAGCGGGCTTTCCTGCTGCCGCCCCCGGGTGCCGAGCTGAACCGCCTGCCGGGCACGGTCGCCGACGTCACCTATTGCGGCGACCACCGCCGCCTGCTCGTCCGCCTCGCCACGGGCGGCGATTTCGTCCTCAAGGCCCCCAATACCGACGGCCACATCCTGCCCCCGGCGGGCACTTCCGTCGAGGTCGGCTGGCGGCCGGCCGACTGCAAGATCCTCAACCCGCCGCCGGCGGTGTGAGGCGCGTTTCATTATCCATCGAGTTCCACGACGGGAGAGAGTGACCATGACGATCGAGCGGTTCACGGGCAAAGTGGCGGGGGCGGCGCTGATCGCCGGTCTCTGCCTGGCAGGCACGGCGCGGGCGGCCGAGACGATCTCGGTCGTCACCTTCGGCGGCGCCTACGAAGCGGCCGCCACCAAGGCCTATTTCGAGCCCTTCACCAAGGAGACCGGCGTCGGCTTCGCCAAGGAAGCCTATGACGGCGGCCTCGCCAAGCTCTCGGCCATGGTCGAGGCGAAGAACACCACCTGGGACCTGATCGATCTCGAATCGAACGACGCCATCACCGGCTGCGACGAGGGGCTGCTGCAGAAGCTCGACCTCTCGACCCTGGGCGACACCAGCGATTTCATCCCGGGCTCGATCACGCCCTGCGCGGTCGCGACCATGGTGTGGTCGACCGTCTTCGCCTATGACTCGACCAAGCTGGCGACGGCGCCGAAGTCGATCGCCGACTTCTTCGACACCAAGACCTTCCCGGGCAAGCGCGGCCTCCGCAAGAGCCCGAAGGCGACCCTTGAATGGGCCCTGCTGGCCGACGGCGTGCCGGCCGCCGAAGTCTACAAGGTGCTGGGCACGCCGGAAGGCGTCGACCGCGCCTTCAAGAAGCTCGACACCATCAAGAAGGACATCGTCTGGTGGGAAGCCGGCGCCCAGGCGCCCCAGCTCCTGGCCGACGGCGCCGTGGTCATGGTCCAGGCCTATAACGGCCGCATCTCCAACG
This sequence comes from Zavarzinia sp., assembly GCA_041915065.1. GTDB lineage: Bacteria > Pseudomonadota > Alphaproteobacteria > Zavarziniales > Zavarziniaceae > Zavarzinia. Next base: position 3,254 of record JAYSCC010000254.1, on the reverse strand, counting down.
CGGTCAAAGAGCAAGGCAAGCCCTTCGTCACCGTCTGGGACGGCCAGGTCTACGACTTCGAATGGTGGGGCGTTCCGACCGGCGCCAAGAACGGCGACGCCGCGAAGAAGTTCATCGCCTTCCAGGCCAAGCCGGAAATCCTGTCGCAGCTTGCCAAGTACATCGCCTATGCGCCGCCGCGGACCAAGGCAGTCGGCCTGATCGACGCAGAGACGCTGAAGGGCATGCCCACGGCGCCGGCCAACTTCGGCAATGCGGTGCAGATCGACGTGCCCTTCTGGACCGACAATTTCGACGCCCTGAACAAGCGCTTCACCGCCTGGCTGGCGCAGTGAACCGCGGCCGGTCCGGACGATATGACAGTCGCGACTGACAGAGACGACCGGGCCGGCGCCTTCCGCCGGGCCCGCCGGCATGATGCCCGGCGGGCCTTCGCCCTCGCCTTGCCCCTGCTCGCCTTCCTTCTGGTCACCTTCATCGCACCGATCGCGCTGTTGTTGACAAGGGGCGTGCAGAATCCCGAGCTCGGCCAGGCCATGCCCGGCCTCGCCGCCGCCCTGAAGAACTGGAACGGTGCCGGCCTGCCCGGCGAAAGCATCGCCGCCACGCTGGCCGCCGAATTGCCCAAGGCCCAGGCCGAAGGTACCCTCGGCACGCTGGCCCGCAGGCTCAATTTCGACCTGCCCGAATTCCGCAGCCTGCTCTTGAAGACCGCACGCCGCCTGCCCGCGGCGGCCGACAATTGGATGACGGCGCTCACCGCCATCGACCCGCGCTGGTCGAAGCCGGAGGTCTGGCATGTGCTGCGCCGGGCCGCGATCGACCCGACGCCGGACTATCTCCTGGCCGGGCTCGACGCCAAGGTCGGGCCGCAAGGGGGCGTGGTTTCCGCCCCGGCGGGCGAGGCGGTCTATGTCGATGCCTTCGCGCGCACCTTCTGGATCAGCGCGGTGGTGACCCTGCTCTGTCTCGTGCTCGGCTATCCGGTCGCCTGGCTGCTGGCCAATCTGCCGCCCAAGCCGGCGGGACGACTGATGATCCTGGTCATCGTGCCGTTCTGGACCTCGCTCCTGGTCCGTACTACCGCCTGGTACGTGCTGTTGCAGCCGGGTGGCGTCGTCAACAGCCTGCTGCTCGCCCTCGGCATCGTCAGCGAACCCTTGCCCCTGGTGTTCAACCGGACCGGCGTGCTGATCGGCATGACCCATATCCTGCTGCCCTTCATGATCCTGGCGATCTATTCGGTGATGAAGGGGATCTCGCCGGTCTATATGCGTGCCGCCCTGTCCCTGGGCGCCCATCCGGCCGTGGCGTTCCTGCGCATCTACCTGCCGCAGACGCTGCCCGGCGTCGGTGCCGGCTGCTTCCTCGTCTTCGTTCTGGCGATCGGCTACTACATCACGCCTGCCCTGCTCGGCGGGGCCGGCGACGAGATGATCAGCCAGCTCATCGCGATCCAGACCAACCAGCAGCTCAACTGGGGCCTGGCCGGCGCGCTCTCCGCCTATCTGGTGCTCTTCACCCTGGTCTTCTATTTCATCTTCAACCGCCTGGTCGGGGTCGACCGGCTGCGCTTCGGTTGACGCCATGGCAACGCATAACGTCACGACCACCGAGAAGCTGGCGGCGCGCGGCACGCGCTGGGTCGCCACCCTTGTGGTCATATTCCTGATGGCGCCGATCCTGGTGATCGTGCCGCTGTCCTTCAACTCGGGCAGCTATTTCTCCTACCCACTCGAAGGCTTTTCGCTGCGCTGGTACGAGGCGGTGTTCACCGCCCCCGATTGGCGCCACGCCTTCGCCAACAGCCTGATCATCGGCACCGCCTCGACCCTGCTGGCCACGACCCTCGGCACGCTCGCCGCCCTCGGCCTGGCACGGCCGGAATTCCCCTTCCGCTCGGTCGTGATGCCCTTGCTGATCTCGCCCATGATCATCCCGATCGTGGTGGTCGCGGTCGGGCTCTATCTGGTCTTCGCGCCGCTCGGCCTGATCGACAATTATCTCGGCGTGATCCTGGCCCATACCGCGCTGGGCACGCCCTTCGTGGTGATCACGGTGACCGCAACCCTGCTCTCCTTCGACCGCAGCCTGACAAGGGCGGCGGCCAGCCTGGGGGCCGGCCCCTGGACCGTGTTCCGCCGCATCACCCTGCCCCTGATCACCCCGGGCGTCGCCACCGGGGCCATCTTCGCCTTCGCCACCTCCTTCGACGAGGTGATCGTGATCCTGTTCATCGGCGGCACCGAGCAGCGCACCGTGCCGCGCCAGATGTGGACCGGCATCCGCGACCGCATCGATCCCTCGATCCTGGCCGTCGCCACCTTGTTGATCCTCTTCGCGATCGCTCTTTTCCTCACGCTGAACCGGCTCCGCGCGGGGGCCGAACGGACACCGTCATGACCGCCATCCTGGACCATCTGAACGCTTTCGCGACCGGCAAAGCCGCGCGCAGCCACGCCATGCCCGGCGCCTTCTACACCGACCCCGCCCTGCTGGAGATCGAGAAGGAAAAGGTCTTCCGGCGCGAATGGATCTGCATCGGCCATGCCGACGAAGTGAAGGCACCCGGCGACTATTTCACCACCGAACTCGTGGGCGAGCCGCTGCTGGTCACGCGCAATGCCGCGGGCGAGGTCAATGTGCTCTCCAACGTCTGCCGGCACCGGGGCAATATCGTGGCCGAAGGTCGCGGCAAGCGGAACCTCCATGTCTGCGCCTATCACGCCTGGAGTTACGACCGCGACGGTCACCTGGTGCGCGCCCCCCTGATGGAACAGGTGCCGGCCTTCGATGCCGGGGCCTGCAGCCTGCCCAAGATCCGCAGCACCGTTTGGCAGAAGTTCATCTTCGTCAATCTGGACGGTTCGGCCTCCCCCCTCGAGGAACGGCTGGCGGCGCTGGAGCCCCAGGTCCGCAACTATCACAACGAGGAACGCCACCTCTATTTCGAGCGCGAGGAAGTCTGGGCCACCAACTGGAAGTGCCTCGCTGAGAATTTCATGGAGGGCTATCACCTCGACGCCACCCATCCGCAGACCCTGAAGCCTGTGACGCCGACCGGGCTCTGCGAGCGGGTGCCGGGCAACGGCTTCTTTTCCGCCTACAAGGCCCATTACACGCCGGAATCCGAACAGCGCCGCCCCTTCCACCCGGACCTGACGGCGGCCGAACAGCGCTACAGCTTCCTGTTCAGCGTCTTCCCCGCCTTCGTCGTCACCTATATGCCGCATCTCACGGTCTATCTGTGCCTG
>JAYSCC010000253.1:0-5181 GCA_041915065.1 Zavarzinia sp. | reverse complement strand
CAGCGGGCGGCGTCGATGATGGGGCCGAAATCCGCCGCCTTCAGGCTGGCACCGCCGACCAGGGCACCGTCGACATCGGCGAGTTTCAGGATCACGGCCGCGTTCGACGGCTTCACCGAACCGCCGTAGAGCAGGCGGACGCCGCCCGCGACCCCGGCCCCGAAACGTTCGGTCAGGCGGGCGCGCATGAAGCTGTGCACTTCGACGATTTCTTCGTTGGTCGGGGTCCGCCCAGTGCCGATGGCCCAGACCGGCTCATAGGCCACAACGGTAGTCGCCGCGGTGGCGCCGTCGGGGATCGAGCCGGCGAGCTGGCGGCCGATCACATCGAGGGTCTTGCCCGAATCCCGCTCGGCCTCGGTCTCGCCGACGCAGACGATGGCGGCGAGACCGGCGCGCCAGGCGGCTTCGGCCTTGGCCTTCACCAGGGCGTCGGTCTCCGCATGGTCGGTGCGGCGCTCGCTGTGGCCGACGATGACACAGGACGCCCCCAGGTCCTTCAGAGCTTCGGCCGCGATATCACCGGTATGGGCCCCGCTCGCCTTGGCATGGCAGTCCTGGCCGCCGATCGCCACGGCCGTACCGGCGACTTTCAGCGCGGCCGCCCCGACCAGCGTGGCCGGCGGACAGATCGCGACGTCGACCCCGGCCGCGCCGGCGGCCTTGGCGGCGATGCCGTCCAATTCGCCCAGCGAGGCGAGCAGCCCGTTCATCTTCCAGTTGCCGGCGACGAGAGGGCGACGAGCCATGGCGGACGTTCCTTATATTGTGTGATCGTTTCGTGTCGGCGTCGTCTAGCAAAGTGCAGCGTTTTGGAAAAGGCCGATGGCGGCCCGAAGGCGCCATGCCGCAGGCAGCCAGCCGCCAGAACTTGCGGCAGCCGGGGCCTCCCCCTATCATGCGCCGCCCGCGTCGCCGACGGGCGGCCTCAAGGATTTCGCTTCACCATGCTTCAGACCCTTCGCAAGGGCGCCTCGACCTGGGTCGTCCGTCTCTTCCTCGGCATCCTGATGGTCAGCTTCGGCATCGGCATCTGGCAGGGCAACAGCCTGTTCCGGAGCAGCAAGGACGATACCGTGGCCTCGGTCGGCGGAACGGATGTCGCGACCCGCAGCTTCCAGATCGCCTTCGATCGCGAATTGCGCCGTCTGCAGACCCAGCTCGGCGGTGCCTTCACCCGCGAGCAGGCGCTCACTTTCAATGTCCAGGGCGCCGTCCTGAGCGAACTCATTTCCGACGCCACGGTGACCGAGGCGGCGCGCAGCTTCGGCATGCGCGTGCCCGACGACCTGGTCGCCCGCGAGATCGCCGCCCTGCCCGCCTTCCAGGATTTCACCGGCAAGTTCGACGCCGCCCGTTTCGGCCAAGTGCTGCGGCAAGCCGGCATGACCGAGGCCATGCTGACCGATCAGGTCCGGCGCGAGTTGCTGCGGGCCCAGCTCTATGGCCCGGCCGCGAGCGGTGCTCGCACGCCGGAAGTGGTCGCCGCCGCGCTCTATCGCTATCAGAACGAGCGCCGGGTGATCGACTATTTCACCGTGGCGCCCGCCGCCGTCGGCAAGGTGCCGACGCCCGACCAAGCCGCCATCGACGACTATTACAAGGCTAATCCCCAGGCCTTCACCGCGCCCGAATATCGCGCCGTCACCCTGCTCGTGGTCGATCCCGCGGCGGTGGCCAAGACCGTGACGCCGAGCGAAGACGAGATCGCCGCCGCCTATGAGGAACACAAGGCGGAATATGTCGTCGAGGAACAGCGCGACATCCAGCAGATGGTGCTGAAGACCAAGGAAGAAGGCGACGCCGCCCTGGCCAAGCTGCAGGCCGGTGCCGATTTCGCCGCCGTGGCCAAGGAGACGGCCGGGGTCGCGGAAGCCGACACCAAGCTCGGCCTGGTCACCAAGGACGGCCTGCCGCTGGAACTCGCCGATGCGGTCTTCGGGGCCGCGGAAGGCGCGGTCGGCGGGCCGGTCGAATCGCCCCTCGGCTTCCATGTCTTCAAGGTCCTGAAGGTCGTGCCCGGCACCACCAAGCCGCTCGCCGAGGTGCACGACCAGTTGCGCGACGGCCTCGCCCTCGAAGGGGCGACCGGCAAGGTCGCGGAAATCGGCAAGTCGCTGCAGGACGAAATGGCCGGCGGCGCCACGCTCGAAGAAGCCGGCCAGCGCCTGAACTTGCCAGTCCTGAAGGTCGCCGCGATCGACAGCAACAGCCTCGATGCCGACGGCAAGCCGGTCGAAGGCCTGCCCAAGGCGGAGACTCTGCTCTCCTCCCTGTTCCAGGCCGAGAGCGGCCGCGACGGCGACATGCTGGACACCGAAGGCGGCGGCTATGTCATCGGCCGGGTCGACAGCGTGACGCCCGCGGCGCTGCGCCCGCTCGACACCGTGAAGGACAAGGTGATCGCCGCCTGGCAGAGCCAGGAACGCAAGACGCTTCAGAAGAAGCTGGCCGACGATCTGGTCGCCGCAGTGAACGGCGGCAAGGCGATCGAAGAGGCTGCCAAGTCGATCGGCGCCGTCCCCGGCACCGTGGGCCCCGGCACGCGCAGCAACGATCCGATCTTCGCCGCCCTGCCGCCCGCTCTGGTCAAGGCCCTGTTCGGCCTGGACAAGGGCAAGGCCACGGCGGCTCCCGCCGCCGACGGCGACGACATGGTGGTCGCCGCGGTCAAGTCGATCGAGGTCTCCGACCCGGCCGCCGACGCCGCCGGCGTCAAGGCCGTGGCCGAGAAGATGCGGGGCGACTACGCCGGCGATCTGGCCGCCATTTTCGAGTCCGATCTCCGCGAACGCTTCGGCCTCCATATCAACGAAACCGTGTTTGCCGCTCTGACCTCACGATCCGCGCCATGACCATCCAGCCCGACTTCGAGACTTTCGCCGCCGCCTATAACGAGGGCAAGGCGCAGGTCGTCTGGACCGCCTTGGCGGCCGATCTGGAGACGCCCGTCTCGGCCATGCTGAAGCTGACCGACGGTGAACCCTATCGTTTCCTGTTTGAATCGGTCGAGGGTGGTGCGGCCCGCGCGCGCTATTCGATCATCGGCCTGAAGCCCGACCTGATCTGGCGCACCCGCGGCGACAAGGCCGAGATCAACCGGATCGCCCGGGCCGATCGCCACCGCTTCAGCCCCTGCCCCGGCGGCGCACTCGCCTCGCTGCGCGCCCTGATCGCCGAGAGCCGGATCGACCTGCCGTCCGAATTGCCGCCCATGGCCTCCGGCCTCTACGGCTATTTCGGCTACGAAATGGTGCGGCTGGTCGAGAAGCTGCCGAACCAGAAGCCGGACCAGCTCGACATTCCGGATTCGCTGTTCGTCCGCCCCTCGATCATGGCGATCTTCGATTCTGTGAAGGACGTGGTCACAGTGGTCTCGCCGGCCTGGGTCGAGCCCGGGGTCGACGCGCGCGCCGCCTATGCCCGGGCGGCCGAGCGGATCGCCGACACGGTGGCCGATTTCGAACGCGACCTGCCGGTGACCCGGGGCGACAATTCGCCGATCGGCGCGATCACCCAGCCGCAGTCGAACATGTCGCGCGGCGACTATCACGCGATGGTGGCCAAGGCGAAGGACTATATCGCTGCCGGCGACATCTTCCAGGTGGTGCCGAGCCAGCGTTTCCGCCTGCCCTTCGCGCTGCCGCCTTTCGCGCTCTATCGTTCGCTGCGCCGGCTCAACCCCTCGCCCTTCATGTTCTATCTGGACCTGGACGGTTTCTCGGTTGTCGGCTCCAGCCCGGAGATCCTGGTTCGCCTCCGCGACGGCAAGGTGACGATCCGCCCGATCGCCGGCACGCGGCCGCGCGGCATCAACGAGGAAGCCGACCAGGCGCTGGAGAAGGACCTGCTGTCCGATCCCAAGGAACTGGCGGAACACCTGATGCTGCTCGACCTCGGCCGGAACGACGTCGGCCGGGTCGCCAAGATCGGCACCGTGAAAGTGACCCAGCGCAACGTGATCGAGCGTTACAGCCACGTCATGCACATCGTCTCCAACGTCGAAGGCGAAGTGGGCGAGACGTTCGACGCGGTCGACGCCCTGCTGGCCGGCTTTCCGGCCGGCACCGTCTCCGGCGCGCCCAAGGTCCGGGCGATGGAGATCATCGACGAGCTGGAGCCGGAGCGGCGCAACCTCTATGCCGGCGGGGTCGGCTATTTCTCCGCCAACGGCTCGATGGATACCTGCATCGCGCTCCGCACCGCGGTCGTGAAGGACGGCACCCTGGTGGTCCAGGCCGGCGGCGGCGTCGTGCTCGACAGCGATCCGGAAGCCGAATATCAGGAGAGCTGCAACAAGGCCCGCGCCATCATCCGCGCGGCGGAGGAAGCGATCCGCTTCGCTTCCCGGAACCAGCGGCACTGACCGCGTCATACTGCGGCTCGTAATCGATCGTCAGGCCGTCGCGCCTGGCGATCACCACCGAGACCGGCACGAAGGCGATGCCCCGGGCCTTGGCCTGGGGAATGAAGCGGGCCAGGGCCTCTATCGTCATGGCGTGGGGATGGCCGATCGCGATGGCCGAGCCCTTGTCGCGGGCATGCCGCTCGGCCAGGGCCAATTGGGCGTCGATCGCATTGGCGCCGATTTCGTTGTCCAGGAAGACGTCGCGCGATGCCGTCGGGATACCGGCCGCCTTGGCCACATCCTCGCCGACGCTGGTCGCCGCCGTGCGGGAATCCAGGAACAGCAGGCCCCGCGCCTTCAGCTCGTCGGCCACGATCTTCATGCCGGCGGCGTCCGAGGTGAAACGGCTGCCCATGTGGTTGTTGATGCCGACGAAGCCTTCATGGCGGTCGAGCTGCCAGCGCAGCCGGCTCAGGATTTCGGCCGACGACAGGCCGACGGTCAGCGCCTTGGGCCCCGGATCGGCATTGCCCTGCGGCTCCATCGGGATATGGACCAGCAGCTCGTCGCCCTTGGCCCGGGCGCGCTTGGCGAATTCCTCTGTGCCGTCGGCATAGCCCATGATCGAGATGGTGACCGGTGCGTCGAGGTCGAGCAGGTCTTCCATCTCGTGTTTCGCCAGGCCGACGTCGTCGATCACGATGGCGATCACCGGTTTCTTGCCGAGGCCGGGAAGCGGCGGCACGGCGAAGCGCTGCCAGGTCGGGCGCATGTCATAAGGCGCCTCGCCCGCGGTCACGGGCGGCGGCGGCGCCACCATGGCGACTTCGCGG
>JAYSCC010000252.1:0-5209 GCA_041915065.1 Zavarzinia sp. | reverse complement strand
GCCGCGGGCGCGGAACATTCTTCGTGAAGTGACCGAATCCCGCGCCGAGATGGCGGAGCGCCGGGGTACGCTGGCCGGGCCGCTGCGGATTTCGGCGCCGGTCGGCTTCGGCATCGCCCATCTCGGCCCGGCCATCCTGCGTTTTCTCGACCAGCACCCGGGGATCGAGCTGACGCTGGAACTCGACGATCGCTTCGTCGATGCCGCGGCGGATGGTTTCGACGCCGTGCTGCGCCACGGCCCGGTGGTCGACAGCCGCCTGGTCGCCAAGCGCCTGGCGACCAGCCGCCGGCTCCTGGTCGCGGCCCCCGGATATCTCGCAGCCAACGGCAAGCCCGCCTCGGTCGCACAGCTCGCCACGCACCGCGGCATCCTCTATTCCAGTCGCCAAGCCGATTGGCGTTTCGCCGAGGGCGAAGGCTGGACCGTGGTCCGCCCCAAGGCCGCGCTTCGGGTCAACAATGGTCTCTTGATGCGCGATGCGGCGATCGCCGGATTGGGCCTCAGCCTGTTGCCCATGTTCTTCATCCACGACGCCCTCGCCGCGGGATCGCTGGTCGAGGTCGCGGTCGGCGCCGAAGCCGAAGGGGCCGAACTGCACATCGCCTACCCGCGCGAGCGCAGCACGTCGGCCAAGCTCGTCGCCCTGACCGAGAGCCTGCGGTCGAGCTTCGGCAATCCGCCCTATTGGGATCGCTAGCGTTCCCCCTTCAGCACTTCCGCCAGCAGGTCGACGGCGCCGTCCAGCGGCACCGCCCTCTCCCCGCCACCGCGCGCGGACAGCCTCAGGGAGCGGCGGGCGCCGCCTCGGGGGCCGGGGCCGGCGCGGTTTCCGGGGCGGGATCGGCCACCGGTCCGGCTGCCGCGACGGGGCCCGGCACCGGTTCGGCCGGCGGGGCTTCGGCGCGGCCGGTGCCGCGGATCTCGTCGCAGACCGGGGTGGAGGAGAGATCGCTGTCCGCCACCCGGGTCATGGAGCCCAGCACCCGGCACAGATAGTCGACCTGGCGGTCCCGGTTCGGCGAATGATAGCGGGCGACCGCCTCGGTCCAGGAATGATAGGCGTGGAAATTGTCGAGCAGGATCTTCGAGGCGTAGACGATGTTGATCCAGGGATCGAAGGCGATTTCCGGCTTGATGGCGAAATAGTCGCCGTGAAAGCGCATCGAAATCTGAGCGCAGCCGACGTCGATATTCTTGGCCTGGCCCAAGTTGTCGCTCAGCTCGGCCACCGCCGCCGGCCGGTCGGCCGGGAAGACGGCGCGGCCGTCGATGTTCAATGCCAGCGGATGGTTGCCGCTCTCGTGGGCGACGATGCCTTGCAGGATATAGGGCGGGATGCCGAACATCTGCTCCGCCCGGCGCGCCAGGTCGATGCAGTCGGTCTCACCCGCCTCGACAGCGGTCGAGCCGGCGACGGCCGCGCCGGGGGCGGCGAGCATCAGGACGAACCCGCAGGCGGCGGGCAGGAGGCCCGGGCGATGGCGCCCGCTGGCGGCTGGCATGGGACTTCGGTCGAAACGGCTCCGTGACGGGCGCAGAATGGCACGAAGGGCGCGAAGTGCCAACCGTCCGGGCCCGGCCTGCCTGTTCGGCTAGGCCGCCTGGGCGGTCTGGCGGCCGTCGAAGGCGTGCCGCGCCGCCTCGATCTCGTGCATATGGTCGAGGATCCAGTGGTAGAGCGCCATGAAGGGCGGTTGCAGGGTGCGGCCGAGGGCCGTGATCTCATATTCGACCGCGACCGGCGACAGCGGCAGCACCCGCCGGGTCACCAGCCCGTTCCGCTCCAGCCGGCGCAGGCATTGGGTCAGCGCCTTCTGGGTCACGCCTTCGAGCCGGCGCTTGATCGCGTTGAAGCGCTGCGGCCCGGCATCGAGCACGGCCAGCACCATGACCGACCATTTGTCGGCGATCTGGTCGAGCACCGCGCGGCTCGGACAATCGGCGGCGAAGTGTTCGGCCTTGCAGGCGATCATGTCGGTTTCCTTCGGGATACTTGGGCGATGTAAAGTGCCTGATTGACGCTAGGTTTATAACGTATACCTAAATGGGGCCTCGCGACAACGGAGTCCCCCATGTCTGTCTCGTCCGCTGCCACCGATATCCTGTTCCGTCCCCTGCGCATCGGCTCGCTCGAGCTGAAGAACCGCGTCGTCATGGCGCCGATGACGCGGAACGCCGCGCCCGGCGGCATTCCCGGCCCCGCCAATGCCGCCTATTACCGCCGCCGGGCGGAAGGCGGCGTCGGCCTGATCCTCTCCGAAGGCACGGTGATCGCGCGCCCGGCCTCGCGGAACGAGGCCAATATTCCCTTCTTCCACGGCGCTGATGCCCTGGCCGGCTGGCAGGCGGTGATCGACGGCGTCCATGCCGCCGGCGGCCGCATGGGGCCGCAGATCTGGCACACCGGCTCGGTCCTCGGCATGAGCGGCTGGGAGCCGCCGGTCGAGGTGGAGAGCCCGTCCGGCCTGGTCGCCCCCGGCGTCCCCCGCGGCCATGCCATGACCGAAGAAGCGATCGCCGACACGGTGGCCGCCTTCGCCCGTGCCGCCGCGGACGCCAAGCGCCTCGGCTTCGACACGGCGGAGCTGCACGGCGCCCATGGCTATCTGATCGACCAGTTCTTCTGGTCCGGCACCAACCTCCGGACCGACCGCTATGGCGGCGCCACCATCCGCGAGCGCGCGCGCTTCGCCGCCGAAGTGGTGGCCGCGGTGCGCGCCGCCGTCGGCCCGGATTTCCCGCTCATCCTCCGCGTCAGCCAGTGGAAGCAGCAGGATTTCACCGCCCGCCTGGCCACCACCCCGGCCGAGATGACCGACTGGCTGCTGCCCCTGGTCGAGGCCGGCGTCGACGTCCTGCACTGCTCGCAGCGCCGTTTCTGGGAGCCCGAATTCCCCGAGGTGGACGGCGAGCACGGCCTCAATTTCGCTGGCTGGGCCAAGAAGCTGACCGGCGCCAAGACCATCAGCGTCGGCTCCGTCGGCCTCTCGGGCGAATTCATCGCCGCCTTCGGCGGCGAAGGCTCCAGCGCCGTCGGCCTGGACGCCCTCCTCGCCCGCCTGGAACGCGACGAATTCGACCTCATCGCCGTCGGCCGCGCCCTGCTCAGCGACCCCGCCTGGGTCGAGAAGATCGAAACGGGACGGACGGGCGAACTGAAGGGGTTCGAGGCTTCGGCGTTGGCGGAGTTGGTGTAGGGGATCCCCTCGCTGAGCCGGGCCCGATTATATCGGGCCCGATTCAGCGGACCAAGTCTGACGAGCACGTTGTGCAATCGGAACTATCTCGAATCCGAAAATTTCCTCTGTCTTTGCCGCAAATTTGTGGGTGTGCCGCCGACTAAGATCGAAGGTCGAAACGGCTAGACTCAAACCATGAAAGGGGGCGAGCCGTGATTGACTTGTCGATCCACATTCGCTCTACCATTAGCTGTAGCAGCGAGAGACCCAACAAGTGAGAATCAAATCCATAGAAATCGGCAATTTCAAAGCCATCAACTCGGCCAAAATCGACCTAGCTGACTTCAACGTCATTGTCGGTGCCAATGGGTCGGGCAAAAGCTCCATATTGCAAGCCATGCACTGGATGTTTCAGTCCGGGCGAAATCGCCGAGTTGAAGCTCGGTCAAAATCATCTGACGGAGTCACGCTTTCCGAAAAAAACGCAACATATATGCCATCACCGGACTATCGGAACGCTGGCTATTCTTCAGAATATGGCAATAAGACGGGAACACCTCAGTTCGATATGAGTGTAATAGCCACGATGGATGATGAATCCGAGGTTACTGCAGAGCTCTGGATCAAATCAGCTCGTAACGAGGGCATTCTTGTTCACATTCCCAGCGGCAATGCGTTCATCAGCAAGCTCCGGGATCCCAATAGAGAATTCTGCGCGTACATACCAGGGCTAGCCGGGATTCCTCTCAACGAAGAAAGACGAAGCCAAGCAATTGTTCATCGTTTGGCCGCCGCTGGCGACGCAAATACGGTCTTACGAAATGTCCTCCTCCTTCTTAAGGGAAAAGAAATAAATGGAAAAAATGGGTTAATACTACTTGAAGAATATGCATCAAAGATAATTGGCAACATCTCTCTAGACATAGAATTTTCAGATGAACGAGATTCAACAATTTCTGCAAGATTTACAACAGCAGAAATGACCTCACTAGAAAGAAAATGGAAGCCACTTGAACTTGCAGGTATCGGGTTCCTTCAGGTAATACAGATATTTGCCTATCTTTTATATTACAGACCCGCACTATTATTAGTCGATGAACCTGATGCCCATCTACACCCTACAGCGCAGGAACAGCTAATACCCGTATTAGTAGCGGCATCGCAGAAAACCGATACACAGGTTGTTTTGACAACCCATAGCCCGTCTGTCATCCGCGCGCTCCCGAGCGCCGCGCACGTTATTTGGATGAGGGAGGGGAAGGTTCAGGATGGCGGCAATAACCAGGGCCGGCAGCTAATGGGCTGGGGTTTGCTGGATCGCAAGATCCTTATGCTAACTGAGGATGAAGATGCCAGTATGATTAGAACAATTTTATCTCAGTGGCCCCATATTGACCGCGCAGTCGCCGTGTGGCCTGTGCGTGGGTCATCGAAGGTGCCGGAAGCAGACGTCATCAAGGATTTTATTGAGCTTGCCGCCGGCAGCCTGAAGGTCGTCATACACAGAGACAGAGACTTTCTAATGCCCGCAGAGTTAACCGCTCTTAGTGATCCCTATATCAAAAAGGGACTCGTCTTTTGGTTCACGAAGAACTCCGATATGGAGGCATACTGGACCAACGAACAGGTAATAGCCTCGCACTTTGAAATCTCTGAAGAAGAGGCCATAAATTTATTGAATTCCGCCATCACAAAAGCTTCAGAAAATAATGTTTCTCTTGAAACACGCCGAAAAAAACGCAATGACGCTCAGAACAAATTGAACAAAAATGGATATTTACCACAATTCAGCGATCTTGAAGTTGAACAAGAGGCCGCAAAGGGCGGAATTCAATATGCAATTCTTGGAAAGGATTTACGAAATAAGATCAGGAACGCGGCTCAGGAGATGGGACTAAAGGGAATCAACAATTATTCTTCAGTTATTCCCGCTGCACTGAGCGGAAAAATTGCAGATGATTTTAAGGAACTACTTGAGAATGTCCTCAACAGATGAACACACCATATGATGATGGTGCATTTTCTGA
>JAYSCC010000251.1:0-5211 GCA_041915065.1 Zavarzinia sp. | reverse complement strand
GCCTGCCTGAAGGCAGACGGGCTCGACCGCAGCAAGCTCGTCACTTGGACCTTCTATACGACCGACATCAAGACCTTCATCGAAGTCATGCCCGGCATCCTGGGGCCCTGGGTCGGCGATCACCGGCCGTGTTCGACGACCGTCGAGGTCCGTGCCTTCGTGCATCCGGACCAGTTGGTCGAGGTGACGGCGACCGCCGTCGACGCCTGACGGAGGACGACGCCATGATCGCCTCACTGCGGGGTAAGAGTGTCATCGTCACCGGCGGCAGCAAGGGCATCGGCAAGGCGATCGCCCAAGGCTTCGGTGCCGCCGGTGGCCGGGTCCTCGTCGTCTCGCGCAAGCTCGATGAAGCGGGTGCCGTCGCCGAACAGATCGTCGCGGCCGGCGGCACGGCGGCCGGCTTCGCCGCCGATGTCTCGACCCTGGACGGCAACCGCGCCATGGTCGACCGCGCGGTCCAACTCTATGGCGGGCTCGACGTTCTGTGCGCCAATGCCGGCATCTATCCGGCGGCCCTGATCGAGGACATGACGGTCGAGGACTTCGACACGGTGATCAACACCAACCTGCGCAGCTCCTTCCTCTCGACTGCCGCAGCGGTCAAGGCCATGAAGGCGCGCGGCAAGGGCCGGATCATCATCACGTCCTCGACCACCGGCCCCATCACCGGCTATCCGGGCTGGGCCCATTATGGCGCGTCGAAGGCCGGCCAGCTCGGCTTCATGCGGACCGCCGCGATCGAACTGGCGCGCTACGGCATCACTGTGAATGCGGTGATCCCCGGCCCGATCATGACCGACGGGTTGGCCGAACTGCCGCAATCCTTCCTCGACCGGATCAAGGGTGCGGTGCCCCTGAAGCGTTTCGGTGGGGTGGAGGAAGTCGCCAACGGCGTGCTCTTCCTCGCCAGCGACGAAGCATCCTATGTCACCGGCCACGCTCTTTCCGTGGACGGCGGCATGACCCTGCCGGAATTCGAAATGGCCCTGGACGACAGCGCCTCCCTGACCTGATCGCCCGCCCCTCGTTTCCGGCTTCCCGAAAGCCCCGGCCCCCCGCCGGGGCTTTCTTTATGCCCTTCGGCGATCGGCCCGCCCTATCGGCTGGCACGGATATTGCTTTTTCAAACTAATCCAATTTGTAGGGAAAACATCAGGGGGGAGAAAGCGGGCTCGGCCCGCGGTCGTGGCAATGCCTGTGAGCTGAAAGGAGCTTGTCCCATGCAGATGGCCGATGACTACCTGTCCGCCGCGATTGTCGACGAGAGTGTGCGTTTCGCTGTGTCCTCGCTCGACTGCCCGGCCTCCATCTTCTGCTGGATCGACCCCGACAGCCGCATCGACGACTACAGTACGACCGGGGTCAGCCAGCGCCTGATGGACGAATATATGGAGGGGCGATATGTCCACGATCCCCTCAACGTCCACCAGATCTTCACCGGCGGGAACGACATCCTGTTCCTCGGCCGGGAACGCCATAACCACCCCGAAGAGCACAACCGCCGACACGACGCCTTCCTCCACCGCTACGGCGTCCACGACGAGGTGGACTTCATCTTTCGCGACCACGGCAAGCCTTTCGCCCTGCTCGCGATCCTGAACGGCCCCTGCGGCGACTGCTTCTCCTCGCGCCTGGTCAACTGGAACGCGATGAGAAACTATCTGGAATTCAATTTGAAGATGCACCCGAGAGTCCGGCAGGCCCGCCAGGACCAGATGCTGGCGTTCCGCTTCGGATTGACCCCGCGGGAGATCCAGGTGGTCGAACTGCTCAAGAACGGGGCATCGAATATGGCAATCGCCCAGATTATGGGCATCGGCCTGGCGACGGTAAAAACCTACGTCATCAACATCCTGAACAAGCTCGGCGTGGAGAATCGCGCGGCGATCATCGCCTTCCTCGCGCGGATCCAATTACCCTGACCGGCCGGGTGCTCAAAAACAGCGCAGGAGCATGTTTTTTTGTGTAATCTATTTGATTACATTCCATCGACACCACCGGCTCTGCGTTCCACCCTAAGGTGGATTGCGGGGGACCTCCCCCGGGCATCACGCTTCCTTCCGAAAGTAAACGGGAACGGGAGCCTGCCGGATGACGGCCATGCCACTTGAAGCGGATCCGAGGCCTGGCACGGCGATTGCGCCAGCCCCTGCCCGCTGTCTCGACATCTGCAACCTTTCCAAGCGTTTCGGCGGCGTCTACGCGGTTCGCGGAGTTACGCTCCGCTGCGACGCGGGTGAGATCCTGGGTCTCATCGGGCCCAATGGCGCCGGCAAGAGCACGCTGATCAACCTGATCACCGGGACGCTGCGGCCCGATACCGGTGAGGTTACCATGGACGGGGCGTCGCTACTCGGCCTGAAGGTGCCGGAGTGTGCCCGCGCGGGCGTCGGGCGGACCTTCCAGAACATCCGCCTGTTCGCCCATCTGACGGTGCGCCAGAACGTCGAGGTCGCCCATACCACGGCGAGCCGCCACCGGGTCGGCGGGCCGGAGCTTCATTCGATCGACGATCTCCTCGCCCGCATGGGTCTCGGCGCCCTGGCCGACTGCATGGCGACCACCCTGCCCTATGGCCTGCAGCGCCGGCTGGAGATCGCCCGCGCCCTGGCCCTGGCACCTTCATACCTGCTGCTGGACGAGCCAGCGGCCGGCATGAACGACAGCGAGTCCGAGCAGCTCGTCGACCTGATCCAGCAAATCCGCGACGACTTCGGCTGCGGAATCCTGGTCATCGAACACGATCTCCGCTTCATCCGCCGGGTGTGCGAACGGGTCGCCGTCCTGCACATGGGCGAGATCCTGACCGTCGGCGGGCCCGAGGAAGTGCTGAACGACCCCCGCGTCATCGAAGTCTACATCGGCGGCGGCGAAGACGAGCCGGCCTGATCCCCATCCGACCCCCTTCAGGAGCGTAAGACATGCGTAACGACAGCAAGATTCTGCTCGGTCTCGGTCTCGGTGCCCTGCTGCCCGCCAGTGCCGCCCTCGCGGCCGAGACGATCAAGATCGGTGCGCCGGAATCGATCTCCGGCGACTGGGCGCCCTATACCGCCGCCCATGGCCTGCGCTGCATGGCCGAACTGGTGAACGAGCAGGGCGAATACAAAATCGAACTCGACGTGAAGGACAGCAAGTCCGAGCCCCAGCTCGCCATCGCCTTGGCCCAGCAGATGCTGGACGAAAAGGTCGTCGCGGTCTCCGGCACGCCCGCCTCCGACAGCCTGATCCCGATCGCGCAGCTCGCCGCCGGTTACGGCGCCATCACCTTCTCAGCCATGAATACGCAGGTCGAGATGTTCGCCACCGGGCTCGACAATTTCGTAACCACAGCCGTTCCCGACCCCTTCAATGCCGCCGCCACCGCAAAGGTTGCCTATGACAAGGGGGCGCGCAGCGTCGTGCTCTTCGTCTCCGACGCCGCCGGCACATGGACACGCGCCCTGCCCGGCTGGTTCGGCGAAGTCTTCGAGAAGCTGGGCGGCAAGGTCATCGGCACGATCGAATATCCGGGCTTCGGCATCACCGACTGGTCGCCCTTCATCTCCAAGCTGAAGGCGATGAACCCGGCGCCCGACGCCATCCACATCTCTTCGGTCAATCCCGACGTCGGCGTGCTCATCCGCCAGCTTCGCGCCGCCGGTCTGAAGACCATGGTGTTCGGTTCGGACGGTTTCGACGACGTCACCCTGGCGAGCGTCGCGGGCGGTGCCGCCAATGTCGACGGCACGGTCTTCTTCGCCGCTCACGGCTATCCGACCCCCGGCGGCCCGCTCGCCAATTTCCAAGCGCGGCTATGAGATCAACGGCGCCTTCTTCGGCCTCGGCGGCGATGTGATCAAGCTCCTGGTCGGTGCCGCCAAGGCCGCCGGCTCGACCGACCCGAAGGCGATGCTCGAGGCGATCTATACCAAGGGTCCCTTCGAGATCGTCACCGCGCCGACCATCTCTTTCGACAACCCCTGGCATTACCCGGTCAAGGAAGTGCCGGTCATGGGCTTCAAGGACGGCAAGCCGGTGCTGATCTCCGCGACCGTGCCGACCGACGTCCCTCATTTCAAGAAGTGAGGGAAACGATGCTGGAAATAGAAGGCGCCTGTATCAACTACGGCCCGGTCAGCGCGGTCCGCAATGTTTCGGTCAAGGTCGAGCAGGGCGAGATCGTCGCCCTGCTCGGCCCCAATGGCGCGGGCAAGACCTCCCTGCTCTCGGCGGCGATGGGGCTCCGCCCGCTCGCGGCCGGTGCCGTCCGCTTCAAGGGCGAGGATCTGCGCAAGCTGGACACTGAAAACCGCGTGCGCCGGGGCCTGACCCTGACGCCGGAAGGCCGCAAGGTCTTCTCCAACCTGACCGTGCTCGAAAACCTGGAACTCGGTGCCGCCACGCGGAAAAAGGGAGCCGAGATCCACGAAGACATGGAGATGTGTTTCGAGCTGTTCCCGATCCTCGCGGAACGGCGGCACCAGACCGGCGGCAGCCTGTCGGGCGGCGAACAGCAGATGCTGGCAATCGCCCGCGCGCTCATGAGCCGGCCCTCCCTCCTCATGCTGGACGAGCCGTCGCTCGGCCTGGCACCCCGCATCGTCGGCCAGATCTTCCGCCTGATCCGCGACCTGCGGGACCGCGGCCTCACCATCCTGCTGGTCGAACAGAACGCCCATGAGGTGCTGCGCTTCGCCGACCGCGCCTATGTCCTATCGACCGGCGAATGCCGCTATGCCGGGCCTGCCGAGCGCCTCCACGACAAGGGCGCGCTGATGCAGGCCTATATCGGCGAACTCGTCGCCTGACGTCCGGAGGACCGCAATGGACTATCTGCTCGAACAGGCGCTGAACGGCTTCAGCATCGGCGCCCAATATTCCCTGCTCGCCCTCGGCCTCGCCATCGTCTTTTCGGTCATGGGCCTGGTCAATTTCGCCCACGGCGAATTCATCGGCGTCGCCGGTTACGCCATGTTCGCGATGGCGGCCATGGGGATCGACAATCCCTGGCTTCTCGTCCTCTTCGCCGTCGTGACCGTGGTCGTCGTCGCCCTCGTCCTGGAACGGATCGCGTTCCGGCCGGTGCGGAACGCGCCATCGACGACCGGGCTCCTGACCGCTTTCGGCGTCGGCATCGTGCTGCAGAATCTCTTCCTGCTCATGGTCTCGCCGCGGCCCAAGGCGGTTCCCGCGCTCTCGGTCCTGAACAGCACCTTCGAAGTCGGC